>CAMBXJ010000278.1 GCA_945871455.1 Asaia bogorensis | reverse complement strand
GTCCGACATCGACGCCTGGAACGCGGCCGTTGTGGTCAAGTCGTCGATCAACACCGAAGCTTGGTCCGGTGACGATCCCTGACGCTGCGTTGACACCGACGCCATGGCGGAACGTGTCCCGCGCTCCGCGCATGAGGAACTGACGGGGATGCGGGGCGAGGTGCGGTGCTGACGGTGCCGGCACCCTTAGTCTCCTGCTGGATGCCTTGGTCACGATCGGCGCACGGCAATTGCTTTGCACTGGTCGTCCGACTGGTCTATTTTCCCACCATGAACGCCATCACACCTCAGCCCTCCGCCACGGTTGGTGCCTACGAAGCCAAAACCCATCTCGCGGAACTGCTCGACCGCGTCCAACGAGGGGAACAGATCATTATCACTCGCCATGGCAAGCCGATCGCGCGACTGGTGCCGGAGGGACAACCGGACCTCGCGGCGGCGCATGCCGCGTTGGATCGCTTGTTCGCTCATGCTGACGCCATGGCGGAAGAAGGCGCTCGATTCACCCACGCCGAGTTGATGGCCATGCGCGAGGAAGGGCGCCGCTGACACAAAGCGCATGAGCCATCTCGTCATCGACGCGTCAGTCGCGATCGCGGCGATCCTCGTCGAGGATCGCACGCCGGAAGCGCGGGATATCGTCCGAAGCGCCGTGGCGGGGCTGGTCGTGCCGTTCCTATGGCCGCTCGAGGTCGGCAATGTCTTGTTGCTGGGCGAACGGAGGGGAAGATTCTCGGCGGAACGGCGGGAGGCCCATATGCGCTATCTCGCGGCGATGCCCGTGACGGTGGATCGGGAAGGACAGCACCACGCCTGGGGCGCGACGACGGAGCTTGCTCGGCGGCATCGGCTGACGTTGTACGATGCGGCGTATCTGGAACTTGCGGTGCGGCTTCGGGTTCCGCTGGCGACGTTCGATGCGACGTTGGCCCGGGCGGCTGGGGCTGAGGGTGTGGCGCTGGCGTGAGGGGGCGCGAGCGTTTCGCGTTGCCTGCGTTGGTCTCGGGGCGGTATGCTGCCAGACATGAACGCAATCCCTCCGCGCTTGACGTGCGCTCTTGATGCTGGATTGGCAGGCTCGCTTGCCGAAATCCCGCTGGGGGCGGAGCTTGTCTTGACCAGAGATGGGCAGCCGGTCGCCCGGGTGATGCGCGCGGGAACGACCGGTAGTGATCCAGCCTCGGCGTTGGAGAGGTTAGCCGAATTGGGCCGGTCGTTGAGCCGGCGTGGCGTGACATTCACGGATGCAGACATCCGCCAACTGCGGGACGATGGACGGCGATAGCGTCTTGCCGGGGGCGGGTCTGGTCGTTGACGCTTCGGTTGTATTGGCGATTGTCCTGGAAGAAGATCGACGAAACGAGGCGTTGGCGATACTTCGTCCCGTTGCGTCCACGGGGTTTGCGGTTCCAGCGCATTGGCCGTTGGAAGTCGGCAACACTCTGATGCTGGTGGAACGCAGAGGCAGGATCAGCCGTGTGGAGCGAGACATCGCAATCGCGGCGCTGGAAGCGATGGCAGTGCTGATCGACCAGGATACCGCGGGATATGCTTGGCGAGAGACGCTGGTGCTGGGTCAGCGTCATGGGTTGACGCTGTACGACGCCGCATACCTGGAGTTGGCGCTGCGGCTTGGGGTTCCGTTGGCGACGTTCGATCGCGCGTTGGCTCGGGCGGCCGTGGCGGAAGGCGTGGCGGTGGCCGAGTAGCGGTAGCTCCGTGCCGGTCAGCGGAGTGTTTGCACAACCCGGGCGACAGCATACCACGGCTCAGGATCCCAGAATCCAGCCGCCGCACCAGACGTGGACGGTAGGACCCAACTCGGTGGGAAATCCTGCATGACTGGCGCCGGACCGTAGGATATTCGCCTGGTCGGCAACCCATACAGCGCGGCGGCGGCCTTCTTTCCGTTGAATGCGATCACCGCGGGACCTACGGCCCGTATCCGAGCGGTGAAGTCCGGCACGTCAAATGCATCTTTCGGCAGGCTGCTGTCCGCGCCGGACGTCGCCTTGACGATGTCGGTCAACCCGATGCCGAAATCCGCGACAGCGCGAAAGCTCGTTGGCTCCAGACAATGAGGCGTCAGCCCCGTTTCGAACAGCATCCGCCAAAACTTGTTGCCGGGACCGGCGTAATACGCACCACGGGCGGCAGACACGGCACCCGCGGCGGTGCCACAGAAGACGATTCGTAATCCGGGTCGGAGAACGTCTTCGAGAACGTGCACCAGAACACCGCTGGCGGTGGGAATGGCGAACAGCGACGTTGTTGACCTGAGCTACGCTCCCACCTTCGCCTCAATCGCCTCCCAGATCGCCTTCTCCAGATGCACGCCATCAAACCGCGCGATCTCCTGCAACCCGGTCGGCGACGTCACGTTGATCTCCGTCAGGTAATCCCCGATCACGTCGATTCCGACAAAGATCAGCCCCTGCTCCCGCAGGGTCGGCCCAATGGCCTCGCAGATTTCCCGGTCGCGGGTAGACAGCGCGATCTTCTCCGGCCGGCCGCCGACATGCATGTTCGACCGAGCCTCCCCCGCCGCGGGGACCCGGTTGATCGCTCCCATCGCCACGCCGTCCACCAGGATGATGCGCTTGTCGCCGCGCCGGACCGCGGCCTCGTAGCGCTGGATCATCAGAGGCTCCCGAGATCGGGCGAAGTGCATTTCCAGCAGGGATGCCAGGTTCTCGTCGTCCGGCTTGATCCGGAACACGCCTGCGCCGCCGTTGCCGAACAGCGGTTTGACGATGATGTCCTTGTATTCGTTCCGGAAATCCCGGATCGCCTCGATGTCCCAGGTGATCATGGTGGGCGGCATCAGGTCGGGAAAATGCGTGACCAGGATCTTTTCCGGCGCATTGCGGACGGATGCCGGGTCGTTCACCACCAAGGTCTTGGGATGGATATGTTCCAACATGTGTGTCGCGGTGATGTAGGCCATGTCGAACGGCGGGTCCTGGCGCATCAGCACCACGTCCATGCCACCCAGGTCGGCCATCTCCATTTCGCCAAACGAGAAATGGGCGCCGCGCTGGCGCTGCACCTTCACGGGGCGCACGCGGGCGAACAGCCGCTCCTCCCGCTTCTGGCCGGGCCGCTTCACGCCTTCCTTCAGCGCCATGTGCCGCACTTCGTAATGCCACAGGTCATGGCCGCGGGCCTGGGCTTCCAGCATCAGGGCAAAGCTGGAGTCCCCGTCGATGTTGATGCTTTCCATCGGGTCCATCTGCACCGCGACCTTAAGCTGGCGTGCCATGGCTTCGTCTCCGTACCGTTGCTTCCAGGTGTCTCTAAGGGTTGATCCGAGTGGATGGAAGGGCGCGTGCCGTCACGCCTCGCATCCCCGGCAACCACGCGGCCGGTTCGGCGATGACCACGGCTTCAGGCCGTCGCGACCGCTTACAACGACATCCGCCGCGGGCGGAACCAGACCCCGGCGGCGATGGCGGTCACCAACGTCACCCCATAGACCACCAGGGCCAGCGCCAGCGCCGTGAACACCAGCAACAGCGACCCTGTCGCGGCATAGACCGCCCAACCGCCGGCCACCGCGATGACCAGTCGCAGCAACCCGGCGAACAGCGGCCAGAACAGGCGCCCCGCCCCCTGGGAGGCGAAATACAGCGACAGGCCAAGACCGAAGAACCCATAGGTCGGCCCGACCCATCGCAAATAGGCGACCCCTGTGGCCATCATGGCGGGGTCGTCGCTGAACAGGCCGAGCCAGGCGTGGGGAAAGAGGGAGGCGAGGATGCCGACGGTCTCGGTGATCAGGAACGCAAGGCCGCCGCCGGTCAGCGCGATCCTCAGCGCGCGTTGGCGTTGTCCGGCACCGATATTGGTGCCGACCATGGCCACCATGGGCGCGCCGAGGCCGAAGACGAGCGGCACCAGCAAATATTCCAGGCGCCCGGCGGTGCCGTAGCCGGCGACCGCGTCCGGGCCGCCGGCGTGTCCGACCAATGCCGTGGTCAGCGCGATCGTCAGGGTCGTCTGGACCGTGCTGACCGCGCCAACCGCGCCAACGCGCAGGATGTCGGCGAACAGGGGCCAGGACGGCCGCACCAGGGTCAGGCGCACGATGTTTCGGCCGGACAGGATGTACCAGGCCAGCACCGCGGCGGTCAGGGCGGTTGTCAGCACGACCGCGATGCCGCCTCCGGCAATGCCCATGGCGGGAATCGGCCCGAAACCGAAGATCAACGCGGGGGACAGCGGCAACAGCAAGCCGACCCCAACGCAGACGGCAAGAGCCGGAACCAGCATGTTGCCGGTGCCTCGGATCACGCTTGCCAGGGCGTTCATCAGCCATACCAGCGGTGTTCCCGCGAACACCACGTTCGAGTAGGTCAGGGCGGCGACCAGGGATTCATCTCGCCCGCCCAGGGACCGATAAAGCGATGGCCCCAGACCGATCACCAGGGCGGAAAAGGCCAACCCCAGTGCCAGGGAAATGATGATGGCATGCATGACCAGAGCGTTGGCGTCGTCGCGGCGTCCGCTGCCCAACGCTCGGGCGATGGAGGAGGAAATGCCACCCCCGACCGCCCCGCCCGACAGCATCTGCATCATCATGAAGCCGGGAAACACCAGCGCCATGCCTGCCAGCGCATCGGTGCCGAGATGGGAGACGAACCAGGTCTCGATCAGGCCCGTCGAGGCCTGGGCCACCATCACCAGGATGTTCGGCCAGGCGAGACGCAGCAGGGTCGGCACGATCGGACCTTCCAGCAGCAGCGTGGTGCGCCGGTTGACGGGTGCGGCGGCCGGGGGTGCGACAGGCAGAACGGCGTTCATGGTGCGTTTTCCCCGTCAAGTCGGGCTTCGGCGGATTGGGCGCTCCGCCGGTCCGGATACCGGGTCGCGTAACGCCGCAGGACCGCTTCGGTGGCCGCCGGCCCAGGGGCCACGATGAAATCCGGTTCGACAATCTGCTTGCCGGTCACTCGGTCCATCAGGATCGGGTCCGCCGGCACGCCGGTTGTGGCATCGACGATGTGGACGCTGGCCCCCTCCGGCGCGAAATGGCGGTTTCCCCAGGCGAGCATCGTGAGCAGAATCGGGCGGAAGTCCCGGCCTCGGTCGGTCAGGCGGTATTCATCGCGCGGAGGGTGCTCGCTGTATTGCTGACGTTCGAGCATGCCCGCCTCGACCAGCGCGTTCAGGCGGCGCGTCAGCATGCCGGGCGCGATTCCGAGGCTTTTCTGGAACGCATCGAAGCGCGTCAGGCCGGCGAAGGCGTCGCGCAGGATCAGAATGCTCCACCATTCGCCAACCCGTTCCAGGCCGCGGGCGATCGGGCAAGGCATTGTGTCGAAGCTTGTGCGTTTCATGGTGGGCTTTCGGTGGATATCATGATAGTAGTTAGTGAAGGTCGCGGTGGCGTCAAGGAGTCGCGCCGCCGGTCTCAGGGAAGGCCTTGGGGCTCCGCCCCAAACCCCGCGAGGGGCTTTGCCCCTTCGAACCCCACCAAGGCTGGGCCTTGGATGCCGTTTATGGGGTCATGGGGGAAAGGGGGCCTACCGTGGCGTATCAGCGTCCGTGTCGGCCCCCTTTCCCCCATGACCCAATGGATCGCGGTCCAGGGGCCGTGCCCCTGGTGGGTTCGAAGGGCGAAGCCCTCGCGGGGTCCGGGGCAGCGCCCCGAGGCTTTCTCCCTTGCCCTAGCCTCCGCGCCACGCCATCTAGCGCCGTCATGCACAACAATTCTCTCGCCGCCGCCGATCCGATCGGATGGCACGGCACCACCATCCTGTGCGTCAGGCGGGATGGACATGTGACAATGGCCGGGGACGGCCAGGTCAGCCTTGGCCCCACCATCGTCAAAGGCAATGCCCGCAAGGTCCGTCGCATCGGCGACCCCAAACGCGGGCCAGGGGGAGGTGGCGTCATTGCCGGGTTCGCCGGCGCCACGGCCGACGCATTCACCCTGCTGGAACGGCTGGAAACCAAGCTCGAACGCTTTCCCAACCAGTTGGAACGCGCCTGCGTGGAACTGGCGAAGGACTGGCGCACCGACCGCTACCTCCGCCGGCTGGAAGCCATGATGGCGGTCGCCGACAAGGAGCGCAG
>CAMBXJ010000277.1 GCA_945871455.1 Asaia bogorensis | reverse complement strand
AGGCCCCAGGTGTTCAAACGACAAAAGAATCGCATTCCAAAGGCCGTCGCCTTTGGCGGGTCCAGGGCAGCGCCCTGGTCTGGGTCCCCAAGGGGAATTGGGGCGGGCATTGGGGGGCATTGGGGCGGAAGCCCCGCCCTATCCGACCCTCCGACACCCCGCTATCATACCCCCGTCTTTCCGCAACGAACTCATAGAGGAGACGCGACACATGGCATTCTTCGAACTGCGCCAATACAAGGTCCTGCCCGGCAAGATGGACGGCTGGGTCAAAGTGATGGAAGAGGAGATCATCCCGTTCCAGGTCTCCCAGGGGATGATCATCTGCGGCAGCTACCGCGGTGAGACCGACGAGTCCGTTTATGTCTGGATCCGCCGCTTCGACAGCGAGGAACAGCGCAAGGCCCAATACGCGGCCGTCTACGAATCCGACTTCTGGAAGACCAAGATCGCCCCGCGCGTGCCGGAATATCTCGACCGGTCGGCGATCGTGGTGACCCGGCTCACGGCAACCCCACGGTCGCCGGTTCAGTAACGACCGCGCATGATCGGCGGGTGGGGCCGGTTCGCGACCGGTGCCCCCGCTCGGCGTGCCGGGCGAATCGGGTGAGGGAAGGAAGCCTTGGGGCTCCGCCCCAAACCCCGCGAGGGCTTTGCCCTTCGAACCCACCAGGAGCTACGGCCCCTGGACCTCGATCCATTGGGTCAGGGGGAAAGGGGACCGACACGGACGTCGAAACGCCATGGTTGGCCCCCTTTCCCCCTGACCCAACAATTGGCATCCAAGGCCCAGCCTTGGTGGGGGTCCCAAGGGTCCATTGGGGGGCGAAGCCCTCGCGGGGTTTGGGGCAGCGCCCCAAGGCTTCCTTCCCTCACCCGGCTCGCCCTGCCCGTCGAGGTTGCGTCGGCCGGATGCAAGCGCTAGCGTCCGGCAGTTCCGCCGCCTACCGGAGGGCCCGCGCTGAACCCAGGCCAGACGACCGACCGCGGGATCAAGTCCGACATGGCAAGCCGAAGATCGGACCCCCCGGCCGCAACCAAACGATGACGGAGGACCGCCATGAACGCACCAGTCGATATCGACCATAAGACACTCGCTGCCTCGCTGCCGCTCGACAAGATCGACGTCAGCGACCCGAGGCTTTACTTCGACGACGCCTGGCAGCCGTATTTCGAGCGGCTGCGACGGGACGCGCCGGTGCATTATACGGCGGACAGCCCCTACGGACCTTACTGGTCTGTCAGCAAGTACAAAGACATCGTGCAGGTCGAGGTCAACCACAAGGTGTTCTCCTCGTCGGACGAGGTGGGCGGCATCATGATCAACGATGCGCCCAAGGGCATGGAACGCACCAGTTTCATCCGCATGGACCCGCCCGAGCACGACGAGCAGCGTCGGGAGGTCAGCTCTACGGTCAATCCGGTCACCCTGAACAAGATGGAAAGCCTGATCCGGGACCGCACCAACATGGTGCTGGACGGGCTGCCGCGCGATGAACCGTTCAACTGGGTCGAGCACGTGTCGATTGAGTTGACCTCCATGATGCTGGCGACGCTGTTCGATTATCCGATCGACGACAAGGCGAAGCTGATCCGCTGGTCGGATACGTTCATCTGCGACATCAACGCCCCGGATGCGCCGGTGCGGTCCGAGGCGGAGCGCTTCGCCGAACAGATGCGTTTCGCCGAACACATGAACGAGATCTGGGAAGAACGCGCCAGAAAGCCGAAAAGCTTCGACGTGATCTCAATCCTCGCGCATGGAGAAGCCACCAGCAAGATGACCCTGCGGGAGCGGATGGGGATCCTGATCCTGTTCCTGGTCGGCGGCAACGACACCACCCGCAATTCGATGACGGGCGGATTATGGGGGCTCAGCCAGTTCCCCGACCAGTTCCGCAAGCTGCGGGAAAACCCGGATCTGGTGACCAGCACGATCCCCGAAATCGTGCGCTGGCAGACGCCGGTGATCCATATGCGCCGCACCGCGATGGAAGATGCCGAGATCGGCGGCAAGCAGATCAAGGCCGGCGAGAAGGTGGTGATCTGGTACATCTCCGGCAACCGCGATGAGGACGCGATCGAGCGCCCCAACGAATTCATCGTCGATCGCCGCCGGCCGCGGGAACACATGTCGTTTGGGTTCGGCATCCATCGCTGCCTGGGCAACCGCCTGGCCGAGATGCAGTTGCGGATCCTGTGGGAGGAAGTGTTGCGCCGCGACCTGAAGATCACGGTGCTGGACAAGCCGGTCTACGCCTATTCCAACTTCCTGCATGCCATCAGAAGCCTGCCGGTGCAGATCGCCGCTTGATCCAGCCGGCCCCGTTGCTGACCGCGGGCGCGTGCCGGTTGCATGCGCCCGTGCCGCTGGGCGCCATCCGGCAATCGGGCAGACATCGCCGCGGCGGCCGGACCGGCTGCGTGTCGGCCGGTCCTGACAGTCGGTTACCGGGTCCTGAATGGTCCCGCACCGCCGAGCGGGCTTTGCTGGACCGCGTGGGTTGGAGGGCGGTTCTGCCCGTTGCGGCCCCGTCGGCGGCTATCGGCGCTCACCACGCAGCAGGGATGCCCCAGGCATGAAATTCGGCTTTTGCGTCATGGCCAATGTCGACGAGATCGGCTTCTTCAGCCACGCCGAGACATTGGGATACGATTCGGTCTGGGTCGCCGACAGCCAGCATCTGTTTTCCGACTGCTACGCCGTGCTGGCCCTGGCCGCGCGCCAGACCAGCCGCCTGCGCATCGGTCCGGGCACGGCGATCTGCGGCACCCGCATTCCCGCCGTGCAGGTCGCGGCGATGGGAACGCTGAACCGCATGGCGCCGGGACGGGTGTTCCTGGGGATCGGCACCGGTAATACCGCGATGCGCACCATGGGCCAGAAACCCATGAAGATGGCCGAATTTTCCGAGTATCTGCGGGTTCTCGCCGGCCTGCTGCGGGGCGAAACGGTCGACTACACGTTCAACGGCGTGACCAGGCCGATCCGCATGCTGATGCATGAAACCCATTACATGAATCTGGAGCCGCATATCCCTCTGTATGTCTCCGGCTTCGGCCCCCGCGCCATGGCGCTGGCGGGCGAGCACGGCGATGGCCTGGTCTTCGCCATCCCGCCACGCGGCATCCCGGTGGCCGAGGCCATGGGCCATGTCCGCCAGGGTGCGGCGCGCGCCGGCCGCGACATGACCGGGTATCGCAATTGCGCCCTGACCAACCTGGTGCTGCTGCAACCCGGAGAGGCCGCGGATTCGGACCGCATCAAGGCCGCGATCGGCCCCAACATCATGGCCAGCGTCTATTATTTCTACGACACGGTGCATGAGCGCGGCATCGCGCCGCCACCGTTTCTGGAGCGCATCTGGAAGCCCTATTGCGCCCTGGTCGAACAGACCCCGCCGGAGCACCGGCATTTCCGCACGCACGAATTCCACTACACCGCCATGCATCCCGGCGAGGCCGCGCTACTCGACGAACAACTGATCCGCGACACCTGCCTGGTCGGCACGCCGGATGAACTGATCGGACAGGTTCGCGCCCTGGAAGCGGACGGGTTGCAGGAACTGATCTTCGCCAGCGGCAACGATTCCAAATGGCGGATGGCCGAGGATTTTTCGCGGCTGGTGATGGATCGGCTGTAAGCCGAGGACGAAGCCCTCGGCCCACGCAATGTGCGGCTATTGTCCGACCGATCAGTCGAACATCAGCACCGTCCGCGCGACCTCGCCCGCCTTCATCGCCCGGAACGCCTCATTGATGTCGCCCAGGCGGCCGCGCCGGCTGACCATCTCATCCAGCTTCAAACGGCCCTGGCGATAAAATTCCAGATAGTTCGGGATATCCGTGCGGAACTGGTTGGACCCCATGCGGGAGGTCTGCACCTTGCACTCCGGACGGATCGCCATCCACGGGAACTCGATCAGCGCATCCGGCGGCAGCACGCCCACGATGGTGGCCGTGCCGCGCACCGCCAGGCTCTCGATCGCCTGCCGGCACAGGCTGGCAATACCCACCGCCTCGAAGGCGTGATCGACGCCAAGCTTGCCGGTCAAACCGCGCACCGCGGCGACGGGGTCTTCCCGTTTGCTGTTCACGGTGTGGGTCGCGCCCACCGCCATCGCCATCTCCAGCTTCGAGTCGAACTGGTCCACGGCGATGATCTGGCGCGCGCCACCGATGCGGGCACCCTGGATGATCGACAGCCCGACGCCGCCGCAGCCGAACACCGCCACGGTTTGTCCGGCCTGCATCCCCGAAGACCGCAGCGCCGCGCCAACCCCCGTCAGCACGCCGCAGCCGACCAGGGCGGCCCGGTCCAGTGGCAGATCGGCGTCGATCCGCACGAGGGAGTTCTCATGCAGCAGCATCTTCTCGGCATAGCTGCCGAGGCCGGCAAACTGCCGCACCAGGCCGCCGTTCTGCGACAGCCGCGGATCGCCCGCTTCGCCGCGCGCCACAAGGCCGCCGGTGCACACATTGGGATGCCCGCTGAGGCATTGCGGGCACGTGCCGCAGAACCCGGACAGGCAAGCGACGACGTGATCGCCGACGCGCGCGGCGGTGACATCGGGACCGACCGCCTCGACGACACCGGCACCCTCATGGCCCAGCACGTATGGCTTATCCAGCGGGTAGCGGCCCAGCCCTTCGACGATATGCAGATCGCTGTGGCAGACGCCGGTGGCGACGGTGCGGACCAGCACCTCCCGCCCCCGGGGCTTGTCGATGTCGACGGTTTCGATCGTCAGCGGTTCATGCGGCTTGCGAAACACCGCGGCTTGGATTTGCATTGTTTTTCCTCCCACCCGGACGGTCGGCCTCTAAGCGGACATGCGTGGCGGGGACCACCGATGTCCGCTGAGAGGAAGCGGATGTCGCATCATTCTAGCGGATCAACCCGGTCAGCGGGCTGGACGGATCCGCCCCCATCTGACGCGGCATCCGCCCGGCCAGATGCGCCAGTCGCCCGGCCTGGACCGCGTGCTTCATCGCCTGCGCCATCAGCACCGGGTTCTTCGCATGAGCGATCGCTGAGTTCAGCAACACCGCCGTGCAGCCCAGTTCCATGGCGATCGCCGCGTCCGAGGCGGTGCCGACGCCGGCATCCACCAGGAACGGCACCTTCACCTGCTGCATGATCATGGTCAGCATCGCCGGATTCTGCAGCCCGAGGCCAGAGCCGATCGGCGCGCCCAGCGGCATGATCGCCACGCAGCCCATGTCCTCCAGCCGTTTGGCGGCCAGGGGATCGTCGGCGCAGTAGACCATCACCTCGAACCCGTCCTTGATCAGGGCCGCGGCGGCCTCGAACGTGCCCTGCATGTCGGGATACAGCAGCGGCGGCGGGCCCAAGACCTCCAGCTTCACCAGGTTCCAGCCACCGGCTTCGCGCGCCAGCCGCAGGGTGCGGACCGCCTCGTTGGCGGTGAAGCAGCCGGCGGTGTTGGGCAGATAGGTGAATTTCTTGGGGTCGACATAGTCTTGCAGCATCGGCGCCTTGGGGTCCGACAGGTTCACCCGCCGCACCGCCACGGTCACGATTTCCGCCCCGCTGGCCGCGATCGCGGCGCCGGTTTCCTCCAGGTCCTTGTAGCGACCGGTCCCGACGATCAGGCGGGAGCGAAAGCTGCGCCCGGCGACCGTCCAGGTGTCATCGCTGGCGATTGATCCATCCATGCTCAGCCTCCACCGATAAAATGCACGATTTCCAGCACGTCGCCGCTGGCCAGTCGTGTCTCTGCATACCGAGATCGCGGGACGATCTCCTCATTCCGTTCCACGGCGACCTTTCTTGGGTCCAAGCCGAGCAGAACCACCAGGGTCTGCACCGTCAATGGGCCGTCCGCCGGACTTGCGACGGTTCGGCTTTCGCCATTCAGGGTCAGGGTGACTTCACTGCTCATGGGGTCAGTATGGGGCGGGGAGGGCGGTCCGGCAACGGCGGGCCTTCGCCCCAAGGGCCATTGGGGACCCCGACCAGGGCTCTGCCCTGGACCCGCCAAGGGCGACGGCCCTTGGAACCCGGACCATTGTCGTTTGAATTCCCGGGGCCTACCCGGACCTATCACCGTCCGGGTA
>CAMBXJ010000276.1 GCA_945871455.1 Asaia bogorensis | reverse complement strand
GGCGTGGCCGTCCTCGTCCTTCGCCATGATGATGGCGAAAGCGGCGCCCTCGGCCCCGGTGATGAACCATTTGGTGCCGTTGATGACGTAGTGGTTGCCGTCCTTCACGGCGGTGGTCAGCATCGCGGCGGGGTCGGAACCGGCGCCGGGGGCGGGTTCGGTCATGCAGAAACAGGAACGGGTGGCGCCGGAGGCCAGCGGCCGCAGGAAGCGCTCTTTCTGTTCGGGGGAGGCAACGGCCTCCAGCAGGTGCATGTTGCCTTCGTCGGGGGCGAAGATGTGCAGCGCGACGGGGCCGAGCAGGGAGTAGCCGGCTTCTTCGAACACGATGGCCTTGCCGACATGGTTCAGGCCCAGGCCGCCGAATTCGGTTCCGACATGCGGGGCGACCAGGCCCTCGGCCGCGGCGAGGGCGACCAGTTCGCGGCGGAGTTCTTCCGTGGGGCCGTGATGGGTTTGGCGCTTGTCGCCCTCCATCGGCAGGATCTTGTCGCGGATGAAGGCGCGGGTGCGCTGTTGCAGTTCTTGTTGTTCGGGGGTGAGGGAGAAATCCATGGGGCGGTCCTTCGAATGATCTGGTTCTCCCCCTCCCCTTGTGGGAGGGGGTTGGGGGGAGGGGATGGTTACTGTTCTGTCGGTGCCGGTTCCACCCCTCCCCCGACCCCTCCCGCAAGGGGAGGGGAGAATTGTGTTGCGGTCAGAATGCCCGTCCTTGGGCGATTTCGTGGGTGAATTCCAGAATGCCGGTGCCGACGGCGGTCAGCGGGGCGTAACGAGGCTCCTGCGTCACGCCGGTGCGATAGCGCAGGCCGAGCTGGAGGAAGATGACGGACAGTTTGTACATGGCGAGGACCCGGTGGAACAGGAAGTCCGACATGTCGCGCCCGGTGATGCGGGCATAGGTGGCGACGGCTTCCTGGCGGGGGCACAGGCAGGCCTCGACCGCCGGCATCTGTTCCATGTCGTGCATGGCCCAGGGGTCGTCGGCGTGGATCCAGTAACTCAGCAGGGTGGCGAAATCGAACAGCGGATCGCCGCGGGTGCCCTGGTCCCAGTCCACCACGGCGCGGGGGGCGAAGGTGTCCGGGTCCAGGATGATATTGTTGAGTTTGAAGTCGTTGTGCAGGAGGCTGGGTTTGACGTCCGGCACCAGATGGGTTTCCAGCCAGGTGCCGACATCGTGATGCAAGGTGTGGGTGCCTTCCTCCTTTGCTGACAGGCCGCGTTTGCGCCAGCCGGAGACGCCTCGGGCCAGGAAGCCATCCGGGCGGCCAAGATCGTCCAGGCCGATGGATTTGGTATCGACGGCATGGATGGCGGCGATGGTTTCCAGCAGCACCTGCGACAGGCGAACCCCGATTTCGGGCCGGTGCGCCAGATGCGGCGGCATGTGCTCGCGGATCACCAGGCCTGGGCGATATTCGATGATCTGGAATCTCTGGCCGATGACGGAGGGGTCATCGCAGAGATGCAGGCCGCGAGCGATGAAGGGCAGCGCGTCCGGCAGGCGCGACAGGATACGGAATTCGCGCGCCATATCATAGGCGCCGGCGGGCAGTTCGCCCATCGGAGGGCGGCGCAGGACGGCGGGTTTGCCGTTCAAATGAATAAGATAGTTCAGGTTGGCGAGACCTCCGGCGAACTGGCGCGGCGGGGGATCAGTGTCCAGGCGCAGGCCGTGTCGGGCCAGATGAGCGCCCACCGCGGACCAGTCGAGCGCGACGCTGTCCTGGGGGGACCGCAGATCGGTGGCCGGTTGCTCGTTCACGTGTCCTCCTGTCATGCTCTGATGGCGGACTAGGAATACAGGAGGGACGCCATGACGCAACAGATGTCGGCGAAGGGGGCGATAGCAGTGAAGCGGGCCGCCGTGTTGGGCGCGGGGACGATCGGGGCAAGCTGGACGGCGTGGTTTCTGTCCCGCGGAATTGCCGTGGATGTGTGGGACCCTCGGGCCGAGGCCGCCGACTATGTCCGCCGCTATGTCGCGGATGCCTGGCCGGCGATGGCGCGCCTGGGCATGGTGGCGGCGGCCTCGCCCGACGCATGGCGGTTCCACGCTTCGGCGGAGGAAGCCGTCGCCGGCGCGGAATTCGTGCAGGAAAATGCGCCCGAGCGGATGGCGGTCAAGCGGGAACTCTACGCCCGCCTGGACGATGCCCTGCCGGCGGAGACGATCCTGGCCTCCTCCACGTCCGGGCTGATCATGAGTGAGATGCAGGCCGGGCTGAAATCCGCGGCACGGTTCGCGGTCGGACACCCGTTCAATCCGCCGCATCTGATCCCGTTGGTGGAGGTCGTGGGCGGCCGCGATACCGCCCCGGAAACCGTGCAATGGTGCCTGCAATTCTATGCCCATATCGGCAAGAAGCCGATCTGGATCCGCAAGGAGGCCGCCGGGCATCTGGCCAACCGCCTGCAAGCGGCCCTGTGGCGGGAGGCGGTCAGCGCCGTCGTCTCCGGTCTGGCAAGCGTAGAGGACGTGGACACCGCGATCAGTGCCGGCCCTGGTCTGCGCTGGGCGGCAATGGGGCCGCACATGACATTCCACCTCGGCGGGGGCGAAGGCGGCATGACCCATATGCTGGATCAGTTCCGCCCGGCGTTCGAGGCGTGGTGGGCCACGATGACCACCCCGGAACTGACCGACGCGGTCTGCCAGCAGATCATAGCTGGCGTGGCCGCCGAGGCGCGCGGACGGTCGATCGCGGAATTGGCGGCGGATCGGGATGCGGTTCTGTTACCCTTGCTGGAACTGGTGGCGAAGCGGGGCACCTGACAGGGCGTCGCCGCGGGACGATGAATCAGAGACAGGATGGACCGATGCCTAGCCTGCCGCGCGAAAGATGCGCCGTTGGACCGCCCCTTGCCGTGACGCTGACCCTGGGATTGACCTTGGCATTGACCTTGGGCACGGCCGCCCCCGCGATGGCGCAAACCCGGGCGGCCCATCCCGCCATCCCGGACCATCCCAGCACGATGTCGGTGGCACAATTGCAGGGGGTAAG
This sequence comes from Asaia bogorensis, assembly GCA_945871455.1. GTDB lineage: Bacteria > Pseudomonadota > Alphaproteobacteria > Acetobacterales > Acetobacteraceae > Rhodopila. The sequence goes on along the minus strand of CAMBXJ010000276.1, from coordinate 3,116 downwards.
CTGCATCGTCGCCGGCGTGGCCGGAGCGGTGGGCGCGGCGGTGTATTCCGGTCCGATTGCAACCGCGGCGACCGACTGGTCTCTGCCATTCCTGCTGGCGCCGGCCATGGTGGGTGCCTATGCCATCGGCTGCACGATCGGCGCGACGACCGGCCCGGGACTCCATTGGCTTTATGTTCGCTATGTCGGCGACTGGTGATGCCCCGATATCCAGCCGACTCCGACCAAGCCGGTGCCGCGCACCCAGGCAGACCTGCGGGGTCAGAACAGCGACTGTCTAACTGGAAGTGATTGATAGCGCATCATTCTGTTGGCTCCGCACCCGCGGTGCCGCGCGGAATGCTGCCTAGATCAACCGCGTGCGGCGGTTCTCCGTCGCCACCGGCCGCCTGACGAGAAGAACCGGCCGCGGCGGTTCCGTCGCTGACGTCGGCATCAGGAGCCTCGGCCGGCTTGGTCCGACAGGTCGGCGTCAACCGCGCTTCCCGGGCACCGCGGCGGCCTCGAACGCAAGCAGTCCGTCCTCGATGACCGAGCGCGGCAGGTCGCGCGTGATGAACACCAGGCGGCTGGTCCTGGGATCGCCCTCGGGCCAGGCGGACAGCAGGGCCGGGGGGTGCATCAGGTGCTGGACGCCATGGATGGCGACCGGACGGTCCTGGCCTTCCAGGTTCAGAATCCCCTTGATGCGCAACAGCTTGTCGCCCTGGGTCGCGATCAGCATCTCCAGCCAAACCCCGATGCCCTGCCAGTGCAGCGGCTTTTCCAGAACGGTGCAGAACGCCGTGATGCGCGCATCGTGCCGGTTCGGGTCGTGCGCATGCTGATGGTCGTGCCCCTGATGGTCGTGCCCCTGATGGTCGTGCCCCGAATGGACGTTCCCCGAATGGCCGCTCCCCGAATGTCCGCCCCCCGAATGGACGTTCCCCTGGGCTGCATGGGCATGATGGTCCCGACCATGGCGGTCCGCGTCGGCAAACGCCTCCGCGTCCAGCCAGCGCCGGACATCCGGGATCTTGCCGGCGGCGTCGAACAATCCAGCATCCAGGATCTCGGCCGGATCGATCGCACCCAACCGGCTTTCGATGATCGGTGCGCCCGGGTTCAGCCGGTGCAGCCGTTGGCGCAACGCGGTCGGGTCGGCCAGATCGGCCTTGCTGATGACCAACCGGTCGGCCACCGCGACCTGGCGCACCGCTTCGTCCTGCGTGTCCAGATGCCGGCCGCCATTCACCGCGTCGACCACCGTCACCACCCCGTCCAGCCGATAGGCGCTGGCGGCGACCGGGTCGGTCATCAGAGTCGCCAGAATCGGCGCCGGGTCCGCCAGACCAGTGGTCTCTATGATGATGCGGCTGATCTCGTCGCGGCGCGCCCGCGGCAACATCTCCCGCAGCACCCGCGCCAGATCGCCGCGCACCGTGCAACACAGGCAGCCGGCGTTCAGTAGCACGGTGTTCTCGTCCAAGGTCTCCACCAGCAGGTGGTCGAGGCCGATCTCCCCGAACTCATTCACCAGCACCGCGGTCCGAGCCAGCGCCGGCTGGCGCAGCAGATGGTTCAGCAAGGTGGTTTTGCCGGCACCGAGAAACCCGGTCAGCACGGTGATCGGCGTGGTTTCAGCCATGTGCGTGGCCATAAAGCGCCTCGGGCGAGACCAAAGGTTCGGCAATTTCCACCAGCACCCCATCCCGTTCGGCCCGGAAAAAGCAGTTCCGCCGCCCGGTGTGGCACGCGACGCCGTCCTGATGAACCAGCAACAGCATCGTGTCGCCGTCGCAATCCACCCGCAATTCCCGCAGATGCTGGGTCTGGCCAGAGGTCTCCCCCTTGCGCCACAAGCCGCCCCGGCTGCGGCTGTAATAACAGACCCGGCGCGTGGTCAGCGTTTCCGCCACCGATTCCCGGTTCATCCAGGCCATCATCAGCACTTCCCCGGTATCGTGCTGCTGGGCGATCGCGGGGACCAGGCCGTTCGCGTCGAAGCGGATGGCGGCCAGGACGGTGTCAAGTGTGGCATGTTCGCTCATGCGTGCTATCCTAGGCCAGATCGCAAGGGTGCGAAATCGTGGAGCCGCATATGGGGTTTTCCCCCGGCACGGAAGAATTGCTGGACCGCGCGGGGCAGATCTGCGACGGGCGCGGCGTGCGCCTGACCGACCTGCGCCGCCAGGTGCTGGGCCTGATCCTGGACAGCGATTCCCCCACCGGCGCCTATGATCTGCTGGACAAATTGCGCGCGACCCGCGTCGGCGCCGCGCCCCCCACCGTTTACCGCGCGCTGGATTTCCTGCTGGAACAGGGGCTGATCCACAAGCTGGAACGCCTGTCCGCCTTTGTCGGCTGCATCGCGCACGAAGACCACGATCATGCCGCTCAGTTCCTGATCTGCCGTTCCTGCGGCCGGGTGACGGAGTTGGAGGATCACCGCCTGGCCCATGCCCTGGAAGACGCCGCCAAGCGGTTGGGCTTCACCGTCGGCAAGGCCACCATCGAAGCCGAGGGCCAATGCGCCCTGTGCGCAACCCCCACGAAGGAGATTGCCTGATGCCCGTTGTCGCAAGCGCCGATGTCGCAAGAGCGAACCGCCGTCGGGGCGCTGCTCCGGATGGCGTGACCTTCTGGCACACACTCTATATCGGCACGAGCCGGCACAACATGGCGCCCGGCACCCCCGATCCGGACGCCGCCGCGCTGTTCCCGATGGCTTTTTTGGTCGAGCAGGACCCCGGCTCCACCGCCAACGCTCATTACCATCAGCAGGACCAGTTCCAGGTGGTGGTGAACGGGCACGGGACCCTCGGCACGCATGAGATCGCGCCGGTGACCGTGCATTTCACCGCGGCTCACACCGCCTATGGCCCGATCCGGGCCGATAAGACGGATGGCGTCTGGTATTTTACCCTGCGCAACGGCTTCGACCCGGGTGCCCGGTTCATGAAAATGCCCGAAAACCGAGTGGCGCTGCGGTCCATCGAGGGCCGGGTGCATCGCGAAGCCGTCGCCGGTCCTTTGACCCCGGCCACCGCGCCGGAAGAGACTCTGCTGGGGCCTGAGACCGATGGCATGGGCGCCTGGCGCTACCATCTGGCGCCCGGGCAGACGGTGACCGGGCC
>CAMBXJ010000275.1 GCA_945871455.1 Asaia bogorensis | reverse complement strand
GGGCGGGCGATGGTGGCGATCCGCGACTCCGAAATCTCGGCCCAGAGCATGGGTATCAATCTGGCGCGGTACAAGACCATCTCGTTTGCCATCAGCGCCGGCATCACCGGCCTGGCGGGTGCGCTGTTCGGGCATTATGTCCGGCATTTGGCGCCAGATGCGTTCGAAATTCTGCTGTCGATCCAGTTGGTGACCATCGTGTTCGTCGGCGGCCTGGGGTCGCTGCATGGCGCGGTGTTCGGCGCGATCTTCGTGGCCCTGCTGCCGCAGTTCATCGCCATCGTGCGAGATACGCTGCCGTTCGGCATCGGCAACACCCCCGGCCTGGAACCGGCGGCGTTCGGCCTGATCCTGGTGCTGTGCATCCTGTTCGCGCCGCACGGCATGTATGGCGGCTGGCTGAAGATGAAGGCCTATTTCACCGCCTTCCCGCTGTATCGCCGAACCGGGTTCCGCCGCCAGAAAAGCTATGCGAAGTCGGAGCGCCTGCGATGAGCGTATTCCAGGCCGAGGACATCGCCGTGCGCTTCGGCGGCATCCGCGCCGTCGATGGCGTCAGCTTCGACGTCCAGGAAGGCGAGGTGTTCTCCATCATCGGCCCGAACGGCGCCGGCAAGACCACGATCTTCAACCTGATCAGCCGTATCTACAATCCATCCCAGGGCAAGCTGTCCTTCATGGGCAAGGACATCACCAACACCCCGGCGCACGCCATCGCGGGCATGGGGATCGCCCGCACCTTCCAGAACATAGAGCTGTTTCCCAATGCCAGCGTGCTGCAAAACCTGCTGATCGGACGGCACTGCCACGCCAAGGCCGGGCTGGTGCCGCAACTGATGTTCCTGCCGTCTGTCCGGCGCGCCGAAATCGCGCATCGGGAGAAGGTGGAAGAGGTCATCAGCTTTCTGGAACTGCAACGCTACCGGGACCAGTTGATTGCCAACCTGCCCTACGGTGTGCGCAAGATCATCGAACTCGGGCGTGCCCTGTGCACCGAGCCAAAACTGCTGCTGCTGGATGAACCGTCGTCGGGCCTCAATACCGAGGAGACGGAGGGCATGGGCCACTGGATCGACGACATCAAGAAAGACCTGGGCATCACCGTCATCATGGTGGAGCACGACATGAGTCTGGTCAGCGCGGTGTCCGACCGCGTGATGGCACTGAATTACGGCCGCGTGCTCGCGCTGGGCACCAGCCAGGAAGTCCAGTCCGACCCGGAAGTCATCCGCGCCTATATCGGGGGCGAGCCATGAGCGACGCGGCTCCCCTGCTGAAGGTCGCCAATATCGAGACCTTCTATGGACCGATCCAGGCGCTGCGCGGTGTCAGCCTGGATGTCAAACCCGGCCAGATCGTCACCGTGCTCGGTGCCAATGGGGCGGGCAAGACTACCATCCTGCGCACCGTCTCCGGCGTGCTGGACGCCGAACGCGGCAGCATCGACTTCGACGGCAATTCCATCGCCGGGCTGACCGCGGACAAGGTGATGAAGCGCGGCATGTGCCACTCCCCGGAAGGGCGGGAAGTGTTTCCGTTCCTGACCGTGCGCGAAAACCTGATGATGGGTGCCTACACGCGCAACGATAAGGATGAGGTCGCGCGCGATCTGGAGATGTGCTTCGGCTATTTTCCTCGGTTGCAGGAGCGTGCCGCCCAGCGCGCCGGGCAGTTGTCGGGCGGCGAGCAGCAGATGCTGGCGATCAGCCGAGCGCTGATGGGCCGGCCGAAATTGTTGTTGTTGGATGAGCCTTCGCTGGGACTGTCGCCGATCCTGACGTTGCAGATTTTCGACATCGTGCGCCGCATCAACCAGGAGCGCGGCGTCGCCATCCTGCTGGTGGAGCAGAACGCGCACATGGCGCTGAAGACCGCCGATTACGGCTATGTCCTGGAAGTCGGGCGCATCGTGCTGGAAGGTCCGTGCGCCAAGCTGATGGAAACCGACGATATCAAGGAATTCTACCTCGGTCAGAAAGATGCCGGGGTACGAGGCCAGCGACGCTACAGGCGGAAGAAGCAATGGCGATGAGCGGCAAGGTGGAAAACGCCACGACCCTGCCGGCTCTGGTTGGCCAGCACGCCAAGGCGGACCCGCAAGGCGTGATCTTGCGACGCAAGGACCGGGGCATCTGGAAATCCGTCACCTGGGCCGATGTGGATGCGCGGATGAACGCGATCGCCGCCGCGGTTCGCGCGTCCGGACTCCGTGGCGGCGAGGTCGCGGCGATCCTGTCGGACACCAACCCGGAATGGGCGATGCTCGATCTGGGGATTCAGGCGGCGGGATGCGTGTCGGCCGGCCTGAACCCGGCGGATGGTTCGGCCGATGTCGGGCGGCAATTGGCGGAAACCGGCGCCAGGCTGCTGTTCGTCGAAGGCGAGGCCATGCTCGACAAGGCGCTCGCCGTTCGTTCGACCTGCCCCGATCTGGCCCGCATCGTCGTCATGGACATGAAGGGCCTGCGCGATATGGCCGAACCGGGCTGCGAGAGCCTGGAAGCGTTCCTCGCGCGGACCGCCGCCCCGGGGCCGGGGGCCACGCTGGACCCGAACGCGCCGGCGGCGATTATCTACACCGCCGGCACCTCCGGCCCGGCGCGCGCGGTGGTGTTCAGTCACCGCAACATCCAGGCGGCGATCGCCGCCGCGGCCGCGCCCTTGGATCAGCGCGCGGGCGACGAACGGCTCGCGTTTCTGCCGATGTGCCATGTGATCGAGCGGGTGATGGGGCTTTACCTGTCGCTCGCGACGGGCACTGTCAGCAACTACGTCGAAGGTGTGGATACCGTCCCGGAAAACCTGGAGGAATTGCAGCCGACCGTGCTGATCGCGCCGCCGCGCTTCTGGCGCCGCCTGCACGCGCGGGTGACCGCGGCCACGGCCGGCGCCGCGCCCGAGCAACGGTGGCTGGTCAATCGTGCCTTGAAAGCCGGATTGGCCGCGGCCCAGGGACGCGCTTCGGCCGTCGATCGCCTGGCGCTGGCGTTGGGGCAGCGGCTGGTGCTGGAGCCGATCCGGCGGTCCCTGGGATTGGCCAGACTCCGCCGAGCGGTGTTTGCGTTCGGATCTGTGCCGGATGCGGTGGCTGAATGGCTGCAAGGTGCTGGGATCGAAACGGCCGAGTTGTATGGACAGACCGAGAGCGGCGGCTTCGGCTTCCTCCTCCCGACCGGCGGCGGTAACACCGCTCGGCTGGCCGCGGCTGGGGAAATCCAGTTGCGCGGCGCCCATGTGGCGATGGGGTACCGGCAGGACGGCGGCGTGACGGCGATCGCAACGGTGGATGGCTGGTTGTGCACCGGCGATATCGGCCAGGGCACCGACGGGCGGATCGTTCCCACCGGGCGGCTGGCGGAAGGGCGGGAACCGGCATCGTTGGAGGCCGCGTTGCGGGCCAGCCCCTTCATCAGCGATGCCGTGACTATTGCAACCGGCGGCCCAACCGGGGCGACGGCGGGGGGGGGCCACGCGGCTTTGGTGATGGTCGACGCCGACACGGTGGAGCCCTGGGCACAACGGCAAAACATCCCGTTCACCGGGTTCGCCAGCCTGGTGCGCGCGGAAGCGGTGCGCAATCTGATCGCCGAGGCCGTCGCGTCGACCAACAGGGCCGGATCGGGCACGATCCGCGCGTTCCGCCTGATCGAGCAACGCTACGAACCCGGCGACACGGAATTGTCTCCGGTCTTTACCCTGCGCCGCGCCCTGATTCGGGAACGCCACCGCGACGTGATAGAGGCCATGCTGCGAGAGGCCTGACAGACTTCGATTCCGAACGCGCGACCACGGAAATGGTCCAGACACAGGGAGTGACACCGAAATGAAACTACGGCACTTGATGTTGGCGGCCCTCGCCGCGGTCGGCCTGGGAAGCGGGCAGGCCGAGGCCCAGGTCGTACGCGGCGTCACCGACACGGAAATCCTGGTCGGCACCTACACCGACCTTTCCGGCGTCACCGTGTCCTGGGGCGTGGGCAATTCCAGCGCCTGGCGCATGGCCTTCGACGAGATCAATGCGAAGGGCGGCATCCATGGCCGCAAGATCCGCTACATCGTGGAAGACAGCCAATACCAGGTGCCTCGGTCCATCCAGGCGGCGAACAAGCTGATCAACCGCGACAACGTGTTCCTGATGGTCGCCAATGGCGGCACGCCCATGAACAACGCAACCATGCCGGAGCAGTTCGAGAAGGGCGTGCCCAACATGTTCCCGCTGACCTCGGCGCGGTCCATGTACGACCCGTTCCATCGGCTGAAATTCGGCCTGGCCTCCTCGTACTACGACCAGATGCGCTCGGGGGTGAAATACTTCGTGGAGCAGAAGGGCCGGAAAGCCATCTGCGCGATGTACCAGGACACCGATTTTGGCCGCGACGTGATGAACGGCGTCTGGGAGCAGATGAAGGCGTCGAACATGAAGCTTGTCGCGGAAACAACGCACAAGCCGACCGACAACGACTTTTCGGCCTCGGTCGCCCGCATGCGTGACGCGAAATGCGACCTGGTGATCCTGGGCACGATCACGCGCGACACCAACCAGATCGTGGCCGTGATGCGCAAGACCGGCTGGGATGTGGAAGTGCTGGGCAATATCGCGATTTACGACAACTCGGTCGCCGAGGTGCCGGGTGGCGTGAACGAAGGGATTTTCGCACTGACGTCGGTGCTGTTCTTCTCGGCGGACGATCCCCGTCCGCAGGTGCAGGAATTCGTGAAGTCGTTCAAGGCGCGCTTCAACCGCGAACCGAACTTTGCCGCGCAGCTTGGCTACTCCGCCGCCTACCTGCTGGCCGAGGGCTTGCAGAACGCCGGGCGTAACCTGACGGTCGACAGCTTCATCGGTGGCATCGAGAAGGTGACCGCCTACAACGACATCTTCGGCTCCCCGACACTCAGCTACGGGCCGACGAAGCGCCAGGGGTCCAACGAGTCGTTCCTCGTGCAGATTCGCGGCGGCAAGTGGGTGTCCGTGCAGCAGAAGCCTCTGGGTTACTGAGGCTGATCGCACAATAGGCTGCAGCGGCCCGCCGGAAACGACGGGCCGTTTTGCGTATCGGGGGATGGCGGCGCGGGTAACTCACGCGGGCGCGACCAAAGCACCTGAAACGGATCGCGGCCCAATCGGGTCGGCCCCGTGCCACCAACGTCGGACCTGACCCGAGCGGCGTATCCTGTCTCGGTGCCCGGATCGGGCCTGCGCCGGAGCGTCCATGGCCTGTGTTCGCCGATCTGGCATCGGCGGCTAAATTCTGGTTAATTCCACCGGGCCGAACCAATGACCCATAGGCGCCCCCGCGTCATTGCCGGGCTTGATCCGGTAACCCGCGCCCAACCCCGGCCCCCTTTGGCGTTGAAGCGCGGGTTGCCGGGTCAAGCCCGGCAATGACGCGGGGGGCGGTGCATCGGTCAGTGTTTCGGCCAATTGGTATATTGCCTCAAAATCCACAAGGAAACGTCCATGGCCACCATCACCTTCATCGAACACAACGGCACGGCCCACCCGGTGGAAGTCCCCCCCGGGCGAACCGTCATGGAAGGGGCCGTGGACAACAATGTCCCCGGCATCGACGCGGATTGCGGTGGCGAATGCGCCTGCGCCACGTGCCATGTCTATATCGACGCCGCTTGGCTGGATCGGGTGGGTCTGCCCGTCGCCGGGTCCCAGGAGGCCAGCATGCTCAGCTTCGCCGCCGTCACCCAACCAGACTCACGGCTGTCCTGCCAGATCACCGTCACCGAGGATCTGCACGGCCTGGTCGTACGCATGCCCGAGGGGCAACACTGACCCTTATCCTGAAGGAGTTTCGCTGATGAACGCCCCGGTCCATCTCGATCCCGTCGCCGATGCCTGGTCGATGCCGCTGGACAGCATCGATGTCAGCAACCCGAAACTGTACCAGGACGATGTGTACCATCCGTATTTCGAGCGGCTGCGACGGGAAGCCCCGGTGCATTATCGCAAGGACGGCATGTATGGGTCGTTCTGGTCGATCACCAAATTCAAGGACATCATGCAGGTCGAGACGCATCCGGAGATCTACTCCTCGGAAGCGAAGCGCGGCGGCATTTCGATCACCGACCGGCCGATGCAATACAGGCGTTCCAGCTTCATCTCGATGGACCC
>CAMBXJ010000274.1 GCA_945871455.1 Asaia bogorensis | reverse complement strand
TTGATCGTGTTTCTGTTGATACGCTTGGCCCATGCCGCTCAGACGGCGGTGGCCAGTCCGCTCACGTTCATGCGACTGGTGCGCGCGCATCTGATGAGCTGGCGAGACCTCGCCGACCTACAGGTCGAGAGACCACGCGCCGTAAGGACGGCGGTTGCGACCGGTCGGGACGATCCGGATTGGGCCGACCCACCACTAGGAAGTGGCGCCAGACCGCGGACCCGAGTGGAGAAAATTCCTAGGGTCGCCGGGGCGACAGATTTAAACCGGACAGCCGTGGGTCAAGCCCGACAATGACGAGGGAAGGGAGTCTATCGGCGCATGGTCAGAGTCGTCGATATTGCTCCGCACAATGTTGAATCGCACCTGATCGTGCCAGGCCCCTGGAATGCTTCGCGGCGCTCGCAATGACAGCTTCCACCCATCGGTCAGCTTCGCTGTCCGTCGGCGGGTCATCCGCGACAGGGCCTCTGCCGGAACGGTGCCAGACGATTCAGTGAGAGAATATATCGGGCTGTTCATAGCCCAGCAGGTCCAGCCGCCCGCGGGTCGGCAGGAACGCGAAACACGCCTCCGCCAGTGCCAGCCGGTCTTCCCGGATCAGCAGCGCTTCCAACCGCGCCCACAGCGCATGCAGGTGCAACACGTCGGATGCCGCATAGGCGAGCTGTTCGGACGACAGTTCCACCGCGCCCCAGTCAGAGGTCTGCTGCTGCTTGGACAATTCCACGCCCAGCAGCTCCTTGCAGAGGTCCTTCAACCCATGCCGGTCGGTGAAGGTACGCACCAGGCGCGCGGCGATCTTGGTGCAGCGGACCGGAGCGACCGTAATGTCCAGATAGTGCTGCAGCACGGCGACGTCGAAGCGGGCGAAATGCATCAGCTTCACGACGGCGGGGTCGGCCATCATGGCGCGCAGATTGGGGCAGTCGAAGCCGCGTCCGCCGAGGGTCTTCGGGATCAGTTGCACCAGATGGGCATGGCCGTCGCCCGCGGACATTTGCACCAGGCAGAGCCGATCGCGATGCGGGTTGAGACCCATGGTCTCGGTATCGACCGCCACGACCGGCCCCAGGGACAGACCGTCCGGCAGGTCATGCCGGTGCAGGTGGATCGTCGCGTTCGGCATGAATTGCGTTGTGCTCATTGTTGGTGCCCAGGAGAAGACTCGAACTTCCACGACCTTTCGGCCACAGGTACCTGAAACCTGCGCGTCTACCAATTCCGCCACCTGGGCAACAGGCCAACCCGTGTTTGAACCACGGGAGCGGTAGGGCGGGCGATGTAACCCTCGCATGGGTTGCCGTCAACAGGCGTTTCGTTCGGAATCGGTGTCCCGGACGAAGTTGTTGAAAATCGACCCGGTGGGGGCTTAATGCCAGCGGTCCGAACAATTGTCCGGTGCACCGTCCCCCTCACCGTCATTGCCGGGCTTGACCCGGCAACCCGCGCTGCAACGGCGGGGGTGGGTTTCCGGGTCAAGCCCGGCAATGACGGGGAGGGAAGGACGCCATCGGTCAATGGTCAGGGCCTTTGGTATAAGCGCACCCCAGGTTTCGGCGTGTCCGGCGACCAAAATGCCCGCCCGCCCGATTATCCCATGGCGCCACGCGCCAAGCAGTGACAAAAACGGGGCGAGGGCCGGGCGGCGAAGGTCGAGCCGGCCACGACTCTACTAACGCCGCGTGTTGGCGGCAGGAGCGGCGGGCGATGGCGACGCGCAACGTGGCAACGGTGTTCGGCGGTTCAGGGTTTATCGGACGATATGTGGTCAAGCGCCTGGCGCGGGCCGGCTATGTCGTGCGCGTTGCGGTGCGCGATCCGGAGGCGGCGCTGTTCCTGAAGCCCATGGGGGCGGTCGGGCAGGTCGTGCCGCTCTATTGCGACCTTCGGCAGGATGCGACGGTCCGGCGCGCGGTGGAAGGCGCATCGGTCGTCGTCAATCTGGTGGGCATATTGGCGGAGCGGCGGGCCGGCGATTTCCAGGCGATGCATGCCACCGGTCCGGCCACGATCGCGCGCCTGGCCGCCGAAGCGGGCGTCGGGAAGTTGGTCCATGTGTCCGCCATTGGCGCCGATCCGGCCAGCCCCAGCCGCTATGCAATGTCGAAGGCCGCCGGGGAAGCCGCGGTCATGGCGGCGTTCCCGGGCGCCACGATCCTGCGGCCATCGGTCGTGTTCGGGCCGGAAGACCAGTTCTTCAACCGCTTCGGGGCGATCGCCCGCATGCTGCCGTTCATGCCGGTCATCTCCGGCGCAACCCGCATGCAGCCGGTCTATGTCGGCGATGTGGCCGATGCGACGATGGCGGCGCTGACGCAGGCCGATGCACCGGGCGCGATCTATGAACTGGGCGGCCCCAGGGTTTGGACCTTCCGCGAAATCCTGGCCTATATCCTGAAAGCGACCGGGCGCACCGGTCGGCTGGTCGATATCCCGATGGGGGTGGCTCGCATGCAGGCATGCGTGCTGGAACTGCTGCCCTGGAAGCCGTTGACCCGCGACCAGTTGCTGCTGCTGGAGCGCGACAATGTCGTGACACCGGGCAAGCCGGGATTGGCGGAACTGGGCATCGTGCCGACGCCGGTGGAACTGGTGGTGCCCGACTATCTGCGGCGTTTCCAACCCGGTGGTGGGCGGCGCAAACTGCAACCGCTGCCCGACGCGGGCTGATCTTCTGTGTGCGGGGCGATGTGTCCGGCGTCCTGGATCCGCGTGGGGTCCGCGCGCGCCGGTTTTGCGCGCCGCGCGCCGCAGTGCGATAAGGTGTAGAATGCGCACGCTATACCACCTGCCGTTGTCCCCTTTCGCCCGCAAAGTCCGTCTGGTTCTGGCGGAAAAGCGCCTGCCGTTCGAATTGCGCGTTGAAAAGGTTTGGGAAAGACGCCCCGAGTATCTGGAGCTGAACCCGGCCGGCACGGTTCCCACCCTGATCGAGGACAACGGTCTGGTCATCCCCGATTCGGGCGTGATCTGCGAATATCTGGACGAGGCTTATCCCGATTCGGGTCTGATGGGCCGCACTCTGTCGGAGCGGGTGGAGGTGCGTCGGCTGGCGGCCTGGTTCGATGGCAAGTTCGCCTCCGAGGTAACGCAGAACCTGGTGGGGGAGAAATTCATGCGGCGCCTCGCGGGCCGGGGCAATCCGGACCCCGCGGCGATCCGCACCGGCTACGTCGCGCTGCGCTACCATCTGGATTACATCGGCTGGCTGGCGGAAACCCGGAAATGGCTGGCGGGTGGAACCATGTCGCTGGCGGATTTCGCGGCGGCGGCACATCTGTCGTCGCTGGATTTCATCGGCGATGTGGATTGGAGCCTGTCCGCGCCGGCGAAGGAATGGTACGCGCGGGTGAAGTCTCGGCCGAGCTTCCGGCCTTTGCTGGCAGATCGGGTGTCGGGGACAATCGCGCCGGCGCATTACGCGGATCTGGACTTCTAGGGTGTGCGGTGGGGCGGAAGCCCCGCCCTACCGCACCCCCTCGCCCAGCCCTATAAGCACAGGCCGAGGCAACCCCCTGGAACGAGCATCCACCATGGCCATCACCGCCGCGAGCTGGGATCCCACCCAATATCTCCGCTTTTCCAACGAACGTCTCCGCCCCGCGCTCGACCTCCTCGCCCAGGTTCCCCTCCCCACCGCTCGGCATGTCGTCGACCTGGGCTGTGGGGCCGGCAACGTCACCGCGATCCTCCGTCAGCGCTTTCCGGACGCGGACGTGCTGGGCGTGGACGGGTCGGAGGACATGCTGGCCAAGGCAAGGGCCGCGGCGCCAACATGCCGCTTCCAGGCCGCCGATTTCGCGACCTGGACCCCGGACACCCCGCCGGACCTGATTTTCTCGAACGCGGCGCTGCATTGGGCGACCGGACATGACGCGCTGTTCCCGCGTCTGATCTCGCTGTTGGCACCGAACGGGATATTGGCGGTGCAGATGCCCGCGATGCACGACGAACCGCTGCGTCGCCTGCAAAACGAGGTCGCGGCCGTCGGCCCCTGGGCGCCGATCCTGGCCGATGCCGGGTTCGCGCGCGGCCTGTTGCCGGTGGGCGCCTATTACGACCTGCTGCGGCCGTTGGTCGCGGACCTGGACATGTGGGAATCGATCTTTTTGCACGTCCTGCAAGGGGAGAACGCCGTCACCGAATGGGCCGCCGGCAGCAGCCTGCGCCCCTTCCTGGACAAATTACCCAACGGCCTGCGGGAGCAATACCGCGCCGCCTACACAGAAGCGCTGCGTCCGCACTATCCGCGACGGGCCGATGGCTCGACCCTGTTGCCGTTCCGACGGCTGTTTTTCATCGCGCGGGCACCTGGGTGACACCGCGCGCTGTTTCGGCCAGTCGTGATCAGAACAGCTTCTCTTGCGGTCCGTATTGAACCACCACGTCGGTGGGTTCCGCCAGGTTCAGCATCGCCCGGGCCCGCTCATCCAACGTGTCGGGATTGAGCTGACGGGCTCGCAAACCGGCCACCCGCTGATCCCACCTGTCGCGATCGTCCCTGGCGTTCCCGTTGGCCTTCTGCACCTGGCGCAACAGCTCCTGCCGCTCGGCATGGGCGACCAGGCCGCGGTTGCCCTGCGTGACGCTCCAGACGAAATAGCCGGTGATCGCCAGGAAGACGCAGGGCGCGATGATCGCCCTCGTCCGACGCTTGAGATCCAACGCGAAGGCCATTGTGTTTGCACCTTTTCTCACGGCTGATGTAGTGCATCGACTCGGCCGCCGCCAGGGGGATATATGCCGGTGGGTCGTGCACCATTGGGCCACCGCGGCGCTGGCCCGACCCGATTTGGCGCGCCGGTTCCGCCGTCGGTCTTTGCCGTCCGCGAATTGGGGCCTGAAAACCCCGTTTTCGCCCAAGTCTCGCCACTTATCGGACCAACACTGCGTTGGATCGGCGAATTAAGTCGCCGTCAGGAGGCGAGCATGCGAACACGTATCATCATACTGGCCGCGCTGGGCGCTGTTTTCACCTTCGGAGCCGCCGCTCCGGCGATGGCGGACCGCGACGGCTGGCGCCGCCATGAATGGCGGGATCGCGGTGGATACGGGCATCACCAGCGCCACGACGGCTATGGACATCACCCCCGCTACCAGAACTATGGTCGGCCCTATTATGCCGGACCGCCGGTGGTCTATGTGCCACAGCGCGCCGTGCCCTATTATTACGCCCCGCCGCCACCACCGGTCTATTACGGGGTGCCGAGCGTAAACTTCGGGTTCAGTTTCCGTTGATGGTGGTCGCGGAGGGTCCCACGGCGAGGATTCAGCTTAGTCCTCGTTGACAGAAGAGCCGCCGCTTGCGCATCGTCCGGCCGGATCGCCTGGGCATGGCCCCTGGGTGTGACCTTGGGGTATGACCGTGGGAACCTGACCCGTGGTTTTGCCTCCAGGGGCATCTCCTCCCAGGGGTATCTCTCCCAGGGGGCATTATGCCAAGGGACATCACCTCAATGGGGATCACCCCAGGGGGATCACCCAAGGCAGATGATCTCGGGGCCAGCCGGACGACACAGCAAGACGGGACGAGCGACGGGAATGAGCGAGCACAGTTTACAGCGACCGATCGAGGATTTGTGGGAACAGCGGGATACCCTGTCCTCCGCCACCAAGGGTGAAGCCCGTGACGCGGTCGAGGCCGCGCTCGATGCCCTGGACAACGGCACGGTCCGCGTGGCGGAAAAGACGGATGCCGGATGGCACGTCAATCAGTGGCTGAAGAAGGCCGTGCTGATGTCCTTCCGCCTGACGGACTCCAAGCCGATGGAAGGTCCGGGCGGCGCACCGGTCTGGGACAAGGTGCCGATGAAATTTGCCGGCTGGGGTGAGAACCGCTTCAAGGAGGCCGGTTTCCGCGCCGTTCCCGGTGCCGTCGTCCGCCGGTCTGCCTTCATCGCCCCCGGCGCGGTGCTGATGCCCAGCTTCGTCAATGTCGGCGCGCGAGTCGGCCAGAACACCATGGTCGATACCTGGGCCACGGTCGGAAGCTGCGCCCAGATCGGCGCCAACTGCCACCTGTCCGGCGGCGTCGGCATCGGCGGCGTGCTGGAACCGTTGCAGGCCAACCCGGTCATCATCGAGGATGACTGCTTCATCGGCGCCCGTTCCGAAGTCGCGGAAGGCGTGATCGTCGAACG
>CAMBXJ010000273.1 GCA_945871455.1 Asaia bogorensis | reverse complement strand
ATCTTCGCGGCGAATTCCGGGATGAACAGCCCGTCCTCCGGCGCCTATGTCTCCGGCCAGACCGATCGCGGCCTGTCCGCCCGGTTCGCGCAGGAACAATTGATCCGGGAATGCGTCCGCAACGCCGGAGGCGCCGCCGAGGTATCGCCCGCCGTCCCACCACCCGCGCCAGCGTCTCAGGCCCCGGCCGCCGCCCCCAAACGCTGACGCGACGGGGTTGTGGCAAGCCTTGCAGCCCTCGGCGGAGTACTCAAGCAGAACAATGCCCGGTTGTTCTACTCCGGCAGCGTGGTGTGCTGGACCGGATCCTGGATCCAACGCATTGCCACGGACTGGCTGGCCTGGGAGCTGACCCACTCCGCGTTCTGGGTCGGGCTGATGGCGTTCGTCACCCTGATCCCATCCATCGTGGTCTCGCCCATCGCCGGCGCCATCGCCGACCGCGTGGACCGGGTGCGGTTGGTAATCCTGTCGGAATTCGTGGCATCCGCCCAGGCGGCGGCCCTGGTGGCCCTGGTGCTGACGGGCACCATCCGGATCGAGTACATGGCCATTCTGGCCTTCATCAACGGCGCGGCCGAAACCTTCGCCCAGCCCGCCCGCCAGTGCCTGCTGCCGGGTCTGGTCACGCGGCAATACCTCCCGGGCGCGGTCGCGCTGAACTCCCTGACCTACAACATCGCCCGCTTCATCGGACCCGCGATCTCCGGCCCGATGATCCTCATGTGGGGGGTGGTGCCGTCCATCGCGGTCAATGGCGTCGCCTTCCTGTATGCCGCCCTGACCATGGCGATGCTGACCCTGGATCCGGCCATCCGCCGGGGCCAGAGCAGCAGCCATTCCATCCTGCATGACGCCATCGAAGGGGTCCGCTATGTCGCCCGTCACAAGGGGATCGGGCCACTGCTGCTGTTTGCCGCGATTGTCGGCTTCACCCTGCGATCGGTGCCGGAGATGCTGCCCCCCTATGTCGCCATCCTGTTTGGCCGCGGTGCCGAGGGGCTGGCGACCCTGGCCAGCACGATGGGCATCGCCGCGATGATCGGCGGCTTTTACGTAGCGATCCGAGGCCGGATCGCGGGGCTCACGAATCTCGCGCTGCTGGCCGGTGGCGGCGCGGCCTGCGCCACCGCGCTGTTCGTCGCCACCGGGCATTTCGAGATCGGCCTGTTCGCCATCGCCGCCATGGGCTGCGCAACGCCGATGCACGGGATTTCCATCCAGACCCTGCTGCAGAACGCGTCGTCTCCGGCCATGGTGGGGCGCGTGCTCAGCCTGTGGGGCATGATCACCCGGGCCGCCCCCGCTGTGGGGGCGCTGGTCTATGGCATCGCCGCGGAGTTCGCCGGCCTGCAAGCCCCCGTCCTGATCGGGTGCGTGCTCTGTCTGGCCATGTGGCTGTTCACCTGGATGCGCCGCAAGCAGATCGCGGCGGCCCTGGAAGGTTCGTCGCCGCAGGCCTGACCGACCGGCTTGGGGTAGAGCATAGTCCGCTGAGCGTAACGGTACAGCGTGTGCCTTATACGAAAAAATAAAGATCTAGAGCGGTTTGACGTTTCCAGTCAGGGTGAAACCGCTCTAGAAGCGATGGATCACGTCTTTCTCCCGGAGAGCAATCAATGAGCAAGATTATCCGCACCGAACCCGGCCCGATCCTGTCGAAGGCAGTGGAATATCACGGTTTCGTCTACCTGCCCGGCATCACCGCCAAGGACACCAGCAAGGACATCAAGGGCCAGACGGCGGACGTGCTGGCGCAGATCGACGCCATGCTGGAGCATCACGGCACCGACAAGACCCGCCTGTTGCAGGCCATCATCTGGGTGAAGGACATCAAGGAGCGCGGCGCCATGAACGAAGTCTGGACGCCCTGGCTGCCGAAGGACGGCGCCCCGGTCCGCGCCTGCGTCCAGTCCGAGATGGCCGCCCCCGCCGTCCTGGTCGAAATCATGGTGACCGCCTGCAAGTAGCCCGATCGGTTCAAAGGGTGGGACAATCCCACCCTCCCTGATCGCCTACGCCGAGCGGTTTCGCCAGGAGCGAAACCCGCGGACCGCTCCGAACCCTTGTTCCTCGCGTGATCCGCGCGCTGGCCCGCCCCGCGTGCCCACGCATGAAGGCAGCAGCGCCATGCGATTGCATCGAGACGACATCAAGGGCCGCGTCCAGACCGTCCTGGGGCTGATCGATCCGTCCGATCTGGGCGCGACCCTGATGCACGAGCATATCCTGTGGGATATCCGCACCCCCGACCAGCGGGCCGACACCGATCAGGGGCCGGAGATCGACCTCTGCAACTGCTGGAAGATCAACTACGGGCAGATCAAGGCGCCCCGTAACTACCAACTGAGCTGCGAGGCAACCGCCTCCGCCGAAGTCGCCGAAGTCCGCGCCGCCGGAGGCCGATCCATCGTGGAAATGAGCTGCGGCGGACTGGCCCCCGACCCGGCCGGCCTGGTCGCGGTCTCCCGCGCCGCCGACGTCCGGATCGTCATGGGCTGCGGCCATTATGTCGACCAATACCAGGACCCGGCCAATCGAACCCGCTCGGTGGACGATTTCGCCGCCGAGATCGTCGGGCAGGTGCTGGAAGGCGCCTGGGGCACCGATGTCCGCGCGGGAATCATTGGCGAAATCGGCTGCCAGGCCCCGTGGACCGATCTGGAAAAGCGGGTCATGCGCGCCGCCCTGCTGGCCCAGGCGGAAACCGGGGCGGCGATCAACGTGCATCCCGGTCGCGACCCCGACCAACCCCAGGAAGTCGCGGATTTCGTGCGCTCCGCCGGCGGCGACATCGGCCGCGTCATCATCAGCCACATCGACCGCACGATCTTCGATGAAACCCGCCTGCTGCGCCTGGCCGATTCCGGCTGCGTGCTGGAATTCGACCTGTTCGGGACGGAACAGTCCTACTACCGCCTTTCCGACATCGACATGCCCAACGATGCCACCCGGCTGCGCCTGATCCGCGCGCTGATCGAGCATGGCCATCTGGAGCGGGTGGTGATCAGCCACGACATCTGTTCCCGCACCCGGCTGTCCGCGTTCGGCGGTCATGGCTACGGGCATATCTTCAACAATGTCCTGCCCATGATGCGCCGGCGGGGTTTCTCGGCCGCCGAGATCGACGCGATCATGGTCGGAAACCCGAAGCGTCTGCTGACCATCATCTGAGATACAGGGACAAACTTCGCCGAGACGGTTGACGGGCCGGTGCCGATGGGTTGCAACGGGACACCGTGAACCTGTCGCACCCAATTCTCGCCCCCGCCGTCCTGCTCGCCTTGCTGGCGACCTTCCTGCAACAGACCTTCGTCTCGATCGGACGGGTCCTGCCGGCGGTGGTCGCCCCCGTGATCATCGCCGACCTGAACATCGACGCCGCCTGGATCGGCGTCTATTTCGGGATCACCGCGGCCGCTTCCCTCCTCGGCCAGATGGGTTGCGGCAGCTTCATCATCCGCCACGGCGCTCTCCGCATGAGCCAGGTCGCCCTGGTCATGCTGGCCGCCGGCATGGCGATGGCGGCCGAGGGTGGCATGTTGGGTTTTGCCCTGTCCGCGATCATCGGAGGCGCCGGGGCCGCCGCATCTACCCCCGCCAGTTCCCATCTGCTGGGCCGGGTGTCGCCACGCCGCTATGCGCCGCTGGTGTTCTCCATCAAGCAGACCGCCGTGCCCGCGGGGCTTCTGATCGGCGGAACGTTCGGTCCGTGGATGGCGTCCAGTCTCGGCTGGCGGCAAGCCATGTTGCTGATCGCCCTGGCCTGTTTCGCGTTCGTCTTCATGCTCCAGCCCCTGCGCGCCCGCTTCGACACGGACCGAGACCCGAACCGGGCCTTCCGGCTGTCCGACTTCAAATCGACAATGACCAGCGTCCTGGGACGGCGCGATCTTCGCGCCCTGTCCTTCGCATGCTTCGCCTTCAATGGCATCCAGCAGGTCTTTACGGCCTATTTCGTCGTCTACCTGACCCATCTGGGCTATACGCTGGTGGCCGCCGGCTTCATCTTCTCCGCCGTCGTCGCCGTCGCCGTGCCCGGCCGCGTCCTCTGGGGTTGGATCGGCAGTTTCTACGTGGCACCCCGGCTGGTCATGGCGGGTTTGGCCCTGGGCATGGCCGGCAGCGTCGCCCTGACCGGGCTGTTCACCCCGGCCTGGCCCTTGTTGATGATCGGATTGGTCGCCACAATTCTCAGCGCCACCGCCATGTCCTGGCATGGCATCCTGCTGGCGGAAACCGCCCGCCTGGCCCCCGAGGGCGCGGCCGGATCGGTCACTGGCGGGGTCCTGTCGTTCGGCCAGATGGGCGCGCTTCTGGGCCCCATCGTCTATTCCGGCCTGCTGATCCTGACGGACAGCTACGGGATCGGGTTCGCGGTCTGCGCGATCCCCGCTGTGTGGGTCGGGATCAATCTACTGCGCCAGGCGCCGGTGGCACCCAAGGCAAGCGACCAGCCCGGTTGATCCGCGCCCGCCGCCTGGATGGCGAACATCGCCGGAGCGGAACCATCCGCCCCGGCGACCATCGTTGATTTCAGGCGGACGGCGGGTCGCAGGGAACCGTCTTGAACTCAGCCGGGACCGAGATTTCCAACAGTTCCAGCTCATCGGCCGTCGCGGTTTCATTATGGCGGGTGCCGCCGGGGATCATCAGAGACTCGCCGGCCTTCAGACGCACCTTGGTGCCGTCCTCGAATTCCAGATCGACCCAGCCCTTCAGCATATAAACGAACTGCTGTTCGCAGATATGATAGTGCCAGCCCGTCGGCTCCCCCATGCCCTGCGTCGCGGATGTCACCTGCGCGCGCATCCGGCCGTTCGTGGCATCGGTCACCCCGAGTTCCCGATACTTGAAGAAGGAGCGGCGGCCGGCGACGTAGGTGGGATTCTCCATCGACGCATAGGCCAGTTTCTGCTTTTGCTCGGCTGTGGTGGGCATATCGTTCATGTGGGCGTCCTCCTGTGCTCGGAGCAGGGTTGTCGCACCTGTCCGACCTGCTGAACTCAGCACCACACTCTCTCGCGAAGTGCGCCCGGTGTCCAGGTCGCGTCAGCCATCGGGCCAGGGATGGATGCGAAGGATGTCCCGCCCGCGCCATCGATACCGATCCACGGACGAGCACGACTGCCCAGGCGCCGACCAGGCCCGCAGCCCCCGGTAGAACCACCGACCGAGCGGGTTTCGGAAAATGCAGGCACACATCGATCGGCGGGGACAGGCATTCGAGAGACCTCAAGTTCTTCTTACGTTCTATGCCAGCAAGCCCAATCGCGGCAAGCGGATTGTGGAAATACCCCACACGCCGCCCCAATCTTCCGGGACAACCCGCTGATATCACGTGTATTGTGGAAAATTTAAGCAGGTATTAACGCAGCCAACATAGAATTTTGAGACGCCCTCCGGCCCATCCCCGGCCCTTAACGGCAACCTTCAAGGAACCCCGCTACGGTCCTGTTGCGCCCAGGATCCCAGGAATCTCGCGTTCAGCGGAGCCGCGGACCGTCACACCCGAATCGTTGCGCATCGCGGCGGAAATCCCGCTTTTCCGTTCCGAAGGGGCGCGGAAAAGGCGGGGTATCGTTGCGGTCGAATGCAGTTAATCTTTCGATCACGCCCGCCCTTATTTAAGGCATCATATGCCCATGTCAGGGCAATTGCCGATCCATCAGTCACGCGGACTGCCCGCCGATGCGCCAGCAGCGATCGCGGCCGCCCGCCGTGGGTTCGCCTTCATTCCGTTATGAAATTGGAACAATCAGCCGCGTCCCGACCGCTGACGCCAGTCGATCACCACCGGGCAGATCCCGGCCAAATCGACTTCGGGGCGGTCACGAAAAAATGATGCACAGCGCGAGACTCAGCGCAGCGTGCGGGATTATTTTCATCCAAGGTGGGTCGGCCGACCGCGGTGGCGAACTTATACCAACCGATCGAACCAGTGACCCATGGCGACAACGCCCGCCGTCATTGCTAGCGTAGCGAAGCAATCCAGGGCAACCAACAGGATCGATAGTGCCAAGCCCCTGGATTGCTTCGCTGCGCTCGCAATGACAGCGGGCACCCATAGGTCAGTGGTTGGGGCGGTTGGTATTATACCCACGGCCCTGACCATTGACCCCCATCGCCCCCCTCGTCACGACCGAGCGTGATCCACCCCCGGCCGTCGAAGCCCGGCAAAGACGGTCAGGGGTGGTGGAGGTGCATCGATCAATCGTCGGGCCGTTGCATCAC
>CAMBXJ010000272.1 GCA_945871455.1 Asaia bogorensis | reverse complement strand
CTGCGCCGCCTTTCCCCCCTCTCGCTCGGCTCTCTGCTGCTGACCCTGGTGCTGCTGTTCGGCCTGCAAGGGGAACAGATCATCGCCCAGCCTTTGGTGATCGCTCTGCTGGCGGTGCCGATCCTGATCCAGGTCTATTTCAATGCCGGGCTGGCCTATTGGCTGAACCGCAAACTGGGGGTGGCGTGGTGCGTCGCCGGCCCCTCGGCGCTGATCGGGGCGTCAAATTTCTTCGAACTTGCAGTCGCCACCGCCATCGCCTTGTTTGGCTTTCAGTCCGGCGCCGCGCTGGCCACCGTGGTGGGCGTGCTGATAGAGGTGCCGGTGATGCTGTCGGTGGTCCGCATCGTGAAGGACAGCCGAGCGTGGTATGAGCGGGGACAAAATTAACGGCCCTGAATATGGACGGATGGCGTCCTTCCCTCGTCATTGCGGGGCTTGACCCGTCAACCCGGGCATCAACGGCGGGAAGCGGGTTCTCGGATTTGGTCCGGCAACGACGATGAGGAGGCGCCGCGGGATAATACCAATCGGCGTAACCACTGACCGATGGGTGGCCGCTGTCATTGCGAGCGCAGCGAAGCAATCCAGAGCCTGGCACTATCGATCCTGCTGTTTGCCCCGGATTGCTGCGCTGCGCTCGCAATGACAGATTCCGATGTCGCCATGGGGCAATGGTTCGGCCGGTTGTTATAACATTAGGGCGACTGGCATAAGGCAAGGGTTATCATCGGTGGGCGCGGGAACGCCTCTGCCGATGCCACTATAGAAACAGACTGACCTGCCGCAGCACCAAACCCGTCAGCGCCGTCACCCCCAGCGTCTTCAGAACCCCCATCCGGAGCCGAAATAAACAAACGGCCGCCAGCACCGCCAATGCCGCCGCCGCGCTGTCCAGGCTGCTCGGTACTGGCAACGCAACGGAAATCGGGCCGAGCGCGAATGGTTCCAGGCGGGTGAACAGGACGCGCAGGCCGAACCACATCGCCAGATTTGCCACCACGCCCACCACCGCCGCGGTGATCGCCGCCAGTGCGCCGGCCAGGGCGCGGTTGGACTGCAACCGCTCTATGATCGGGGCGCCGAGGAAGACGAAGGTGAAACAGGGCGCGAAGGTCACCCATAATGTCAGGGCCGACGCCAGGATGCCGCCGCACACGCCGTTTATTCCAGTGGGCGAACGGAAGCCGGCCAGGAAGCCCACGAATTGCAGCACCAGAATCAGCGGTCCGGGGGTCGTTTCCGCCAGGCCGAGTCCGGCCAGCATCTCGGGCGGCGACAGCCATTGATAGGTCTGCACGGCGTCCTGGGCGACATAGGCCAGCACCGCATAGGCACCACCGATCGTCACCACGGCCATTTTCGAGAAGAACCAGGCGATGTCGGCATAGGTGCCGCCCACCCAGGCCATCAGGACGATCACCGGCGCCAGCCACAGCACCAGGGCGATCATGCCGGCCGTTCTGGCGCCGGCCGCCAGACGAGCGGGGCGGCCCGGATCGGCATCCAAAGCCATGTCGATCAGCGCCGGGCGGTCGTTCTTCACGTTGCCGTGATTGGCATGGGCGAAGGAGTCCGGCAGGAAATAGCCCACCACGCCCGCCGCGAGAACGACCACCGGAAACGGCACGTTCAGGAAGAACAGCGCAATGAACGCAAGCACGGCCAGGGTCCACGCGATCCGGCCCTTCAGGGCGCGCCGGCCGATGCGCAACAGCGCCTCGACCACCAGCACCAGGACCGCGCTCTTGAGGCCGAAGAACAGGGCCTCGATCAACGGAACATCGCCGAACAGAACGTAGATCAGCGACAGGGCCAGCATCACCAGGGCGCCGGGCAGCACGAACATCAGCCCGGCGGCGAGTCCGCCGCGTACCCCGTGCATCAGCCAGCCGAGATAGGTGGCAAGCTGCTGGGCCTCCGGCCCCGGCAGCAGGGTGCAAAAATTCAGGGCATGGAGAAACCGTCGCTCGCCGATCCAGTGATGCCGATCGACGACTTCCTTGTGCAGCATGGCGATCTGGCCCGCCGGTCCGCCGAAGGACAGCACGCCGATCCGTGTCCAGACCCGGAACGCCTGCGCAAAGCTGGGCATGGTGCCCGGGTTTGGTTCCTGGCTCATGAGGTGGTCCCAGTGTTGGAGTCGGTCGTGACGACCCAGTCATGGGTTTCGCCCACCGCATCGCGGCACCAGCGATAGAACGCGTCATACAGGCCCATGGACGCCTCCAACTGCGCCAGATCGTTCCGATACATGCGTGACAGGCCGAGGGAAGCCGCGAGCAGGCCGGCCGATTGCGGGGCGATGTCCAGGCGCGCGGTGTCGGCGCCGCGGATAATCAGGGCGAGCCGGTCGAGAGCGTCGGAACGCAGGCCGAATTCCTCGATCATGACGTCGAATGTGCAGCGCTCGCCGCGGTGGCTCCAGAAAATCCCTTCGATGTCGAAGGGGGTGGCACCGAAACGGTCCGCGACGGCTGGCACTTCCGAGGGCGTGACGAACAGGAAGACGGCGGATGGGTCGATGAAGCGGCGGATCAACCAGGGGCAGGCGATGCGGTCGATCTTGGGGCGGCCCCGCGTGACCCAGACGGTGCGCCCGCTGGTGTCGCGTGGCGGCACATGGGTCGGGCTGACCAGCAGGCCGGGGCCGGCGGCCCAGGCTTCGAACCCGCCTTCCAAAGATTCCGCCCTGGCCCCGGCGTTGCGCAGCCAGGCGGCGACGCCCTGGCTCAGTTTCAGGCCACGCTGGCAAACCACGGCGACGTTGCGGCCGGCGTAGTCCTTGGCCCAGGTGCTGGCGCTGCGCCAGTCGCGGCGGATGGCGGTGGGAAGTTGCCTGGGATCGGCATCGAAATCCTGGTCGATGCGAACGTCGAGCACGATGGGGGCGTCAGGGGTCCCGAGTAGGCGCGACAGTTGACCGATGGTGATCGTGTCTGGGGTGGGCATTGGCGTCCGTATCCATGAAAGGGATGACAAGGACGCGATGCTCCGGCCGTAGCCTCACGGGGTGATCGCGATTTCCCCTTGTCCCCATCCTTTGGGAGTAGGGTTGGGATGTCAAGCAGGAAACGCGGGCAGGACGTTCAGT
Source organism: Asaia bogorensis (assembly GCA_945871455.1). Taxonomy (GTDB): domain Bacteria; phylum Pseudomonadota; class Alphaproteobacteria; order Acetobacterales; family Acetobacteraceae; genus Rhodopila. The sequence continues at coordinate 3,144 of CAMBXJ010000272.1, read as the reverse complement.
CGAACTCGGTCGGCAATGCGGGCTCGCGGCGATGGGCGAACATCCGCGCGATCTGATGCGGTTTCACGCGCCTTGGCGACAGGTCTTCCGGGATCGCATGTTCGGGAAACCAGTCGCTGCCGCTGGTTTCCAGGCTGGTGGTCGGTGTCCCGCCCTCCAACGCGCAGATGAAGAACAGGGTGGTGATGGAGAACGGGCCGGGCGGATGGCCCTGTGCCACCTTGTCCCAGGCGGCGGCGAGTTTCACGGGGCGGACATGGTAGCCGGATTCCTCGAACACTTCCCGCACCACCGATTGCGCGGCGGTCTGGTTCACCTCGGCCCAGCCCCCCGGCAGGGTCCACCGGTCGTGATCCGCGGTTTCCCGCACCATCAGGATGCGTCCGAGATGGTCGAACACCGCCGCGCGCACGCCCATTTTCGGGGTGGCATAGCCGGTTTCGGCGGTGAACAGTGCTTCGATCCGGGTGGCTTCGGCCTCGGTATGGGCCGCCATGATGCGGGCGGAGAGGGAGCGCAGCGCCCGGTAACGGTCCAGGTCGTAGGGATCGGTGGAAAATTCCAGGCCGGTTTGCGCGGTTGCCTGGATTTCCCGCGCCCAGACCAGCCAGGCCGGTTCTGTCAGGTACGGCGCGGGCCAGCGAATGTCCGGCGGGTCGGAATGCTGCGTCATGTCGGCGAGTTCGTCCCAGCCTGATCCAAGCGAGATGCTGTCGGTGGCGCAACCACTCCGCCCCGCATCCAACCGCTCGTGGCGACGGGATGCAGGGTTTGCGGATGGGCCGCGATCAGTCCCGCGCGCGCTTCGGGAACTGCATGCAGACCAGGTCGGCGCCGTTCGGGCCGGCCGTGATCAGAGCCGCCGCATCGTCGGGGGCCACGAACACGCAGGAGTTCAGGGGCAGCAACGACCCACCCGGAACCGAGGCGCTGCCCGAGGCGATCAGCCAGAACTGTCCGCCACCGGTCATCGGGTCGGGACCGGTCACGGCGGAGCCGGCTGGCACGGTGTAGCGCCAGGTGCCGAGACCGTCCTTGGTCTCCTCGATCACCGCCGCACCGGTCACCGAGGTCAGGGCCTTCAGTTCGGTGTTCGACAGCGGTGGCATTGGGCCGCAGGTGGCTTCGCGGTGTTGGAAGCGGGCGCGGGCGTCGCGCAGCGCCTGACGCTGTGCTGGCATGTAGCGGGCGCCGGGATCCCAGGTGTTGCGCAGGGTGAACCAGGACACGCCTTCGTCCGCGGCGATGATCGGTCCGTAGGCGGACCAGGCATCCGTGTAATGAACGGCGATGGTGCCGATGTCGTGAACGCCGAGCCGTCCGCCGCCTTGGACGACGATTTGGTATTGGTCGGCGGAGTGGAAGTGTGGCTTTACCAGGGCTCCGGCGTCCTTTTCGACCAGGAACGCCATCGGATAGACGACATCGTCGGCCGGCGGGGCTTCGCCTTCCTTCAGGGTGTTGCGGTTCTTGCCGATATAGCTGGTGATCCAGCCATTGGGTGTCCGGCGGCGGTTGGACTGGTGGGCAACGATGCTGTCCGCTGTGACGATCATGATCGACCTCGGTCTGTTGTTGGTAGCGTTCTAACCGGAAAGTCACTTGCGCGCCAGCGCGCCGCGTCGGTTGCTCTCAGCGGTGGGGATGCTACAGAACCTGATCGGCACATCATAAGGAGACGACCCGTGGCCTATACCCCCTTCGACCTGACCGGCAAAGTCGCGCTGGTGACCGGCGGCAACAGCGGTATCGGCCTTGGCATGGCGCGCGCGATGGCGCAGGCCGGCGCCGATATCTGCATCTGGGGCACCAATCCGGCCAAGAACGCCGCCGCCCGCGCGGATATCGAGACGACCGGGCGGCGGGTCGTCGCCCTGGAATGCGATGTCGGCGACGAAGCCGCGGTGGATGCCGCCTTCGCGCGCACGTTGGACGCGTTCGGCCAGGTCGATGGCTGTTTCGCCAATGCCGGCGTGTCCGGGCGCGGCGTTACCACGTTCCTGGAAATGACCAGCGAGGAATGGCACCGCGTGACGCGCATCAACCTCGACGGCGCCTTCTACACCTTCCGTGCCGCCGCTCGGCATATGGTCAAGCACGGCCAGGGCGGCGTGCTGGCCGGCACGGCGTCCTTGGCGGCGATCGAGGCATCGCCGCGCAGCGAGCATTACGCCGCGACCAAGGGGGGCATGATCTCCATGACCCGGTCGTTGTCGGTCGAATTTGCCCGTTACGGGATCCGGGCGCATTCGATCCTGCCGGGCTGGATCGAAACCGACATGACCGCGAAATGGTTCGCCACGGACGGATTCCAGAAGAAGGTCGCCCCGCGTGTGCCCATGCGCCGTTGGGGCGATGGTGACGACTTTGGCGGCATCGCGGTCTATCTCATGAGTTCGGCGTCGCGCTATCACACCGGCGATACGTTCGTGATCGACGGCGGCTATTCGTTGTTCTGATGGTACGCGATCCCGCGCACGACGTTGCGATGGCGAGCGACTCCACGCCTGACGTTGCGATGGCGAGCGGTCCAGCGCTCGACCGGCTGCGCGCGATTTGCCTGCGATTGCCGGAAGCGGTGGAGAAGGAGACGTGGCAGGCGCCGACCTTCCGTGTGCGGGACAAGATTTTCGCCATGGTGCATCCGCGGGATGGCGCGCCATCCTGCTGGTGCAAGGCGCCTTCCGGAGCGCAGGCGATTCTGATCACCGCGGCGCCGGATCGGTTTTTCCGACCGCCCTATGTCGGGCACAAAGGTTGGATCGGCATTTTTCTGACGCCGGAACCGGATTGGGATGAGGTGGCCTATCTGATCGCTCGCAGCTATCGCATGACCGCGCCGAAGCGCCTTGCCGCGCGGGTGGTTGAAGGCTGATACCAACTGACCGAAACGATAACCCACCGGTGGTGCTATCCTGTCATGGCCGCCGCGGGTCCATCATCCACGAGGTCCGTGGAGCAGCCTGCGAAAGCCGTGGCTGCCGGCCTAAGTGTCTGTCCGGAAACATAGTGTGCCTTTTCAGCGGGCTACCATGTGGCGGCTGGCAGGCGCGGCCCCGAAAGCGATGCGGGGCCATCGATGAGGGCCCGCAACGCACCAGACGCCCATGGTAGCCCGCTGCAAAGGTGCATTATGTTTCCGGA
>CAMBXJ010000271.1 GCA_945871455.1 Asaia bogorensis | reverse complement strand
AGGCGGGCATCCAACGAGAGCTGGAGCGCCGGACCTGCCTCGCGCAGCAGAGATTCGAACTGCCGCTCCATGCCAGCGATGCCGCGCCCATCGATATCGGTCACGCCCATGATGTGGGCTACGACATTGCCAAAGGGGTAGACCCGCCGTTCGTTGCGCTGAAAACGCACACCGGGAATGCCCAGGCGATTGACCGCATGCTGCTGACTTGGCGTCAGCGAGCGTGACAACCATACGAACCGGCCTGGACCAGTCAGCTTCGCCAATAACTCGGCATGGCTTGCATCGGGCAGGACTTTGGCCAATTCGACTGCCGCCCCGTTCGGGTCGAGCACCTCGCGCGGATCGGCGTAAAGCGCAGCGGTCGGCAGGCTGGTCGCCAGGATGATGCCGTTGCGATCAACAATGTCTGCGCGTCCGATGCCGGCGGCGCGCGGCACCAGTTCGGTTGCCGGCTCCGGTGCGGTAGCGGCCAAGCGGTCACCCTCGACACCGTCCACTATGGTCAAGCCAATCAGGCGCACGCCGATGCAGGCGAAGGCCAGCGCAAAGAACACGCCGGTGATGACCAGACGGTTGCGCCCGATTTCCAGTGCCCGCTTGTGCGCCCCCTCGATATGCACAGGCTGGGACGGCGCATCGACGTCGCGCGGACTATCGGCGATGAACAGGGATTGAGCGGATACGTTCAGCAGCGCGCTCACTGGACGATCCTTCCGTCAGCCGGCGCGTCGGCAAATCCGCTGGTTACGTGAGCGGCGCCCTTGTCGATCTGCGCGATGGCCGGTGCCCGCTTCGCCGATGGTGGCGGATTTTTGCCTGGCACGGTTGCGGCGGAAACAACTGCCGGTGCTTCGCCAGGAAGCGGCAGGCTGGCGAAACTGCCGATGCGCTCCGGCGTCGTCGGTTGCAGCTGGAGCAGGCGCGTGGCCAAAGCGGCGACCCGGTCAGGATCGTTGAGGTGACCCCATTCCGCATTGAGAACGTGGATGGCTTCGCGATGGCCAATGATCGTGCGGTTGATACCGGTCAGTTCGTTTTCGAGATCGCGTACCTGGTATTTGAGTGCGAACAGGGCGATGCCGATGACGGCGGAAGCGAGGAAGGCGATCAGGGTTGTCCGCTGCAGCATGCCGCCCCCCTAGGCTGCCCGACGCTCATCATCCGGCCAGGCCGGTGCCGCGGTACGCACGGCAGCGCGCAAGTGGGCGGATCGAGAGCGGGGGTTGGCGGCGAATTCGTCGGCTCCTGGCGTCAGGGCCCGACGGGTCAACGGACGGAAGGTCGCCGGATGTGCCGACGGTGCCGCCGGCAGATGCCGATGGGGACGCGCTTCCTGACCGGAACGCTGGCGGATGAACTCTTTGACCCGGCGGTCCTCCAGGGAATGGAAAGAAACGACGACTAGTCGGCCTTCCGGCGCGAGCAGGGATTCAGCAGCAAGCAACCCGCGATCCAGCTCGCCCAACTCGTCGTTAACCAGGATGCGCAAGGCCTGGAAGGTGCGGGTTGCCGGGTCGATGCCATCGGGCGAGCGGCGCACCACGCCGCGGACGATTTCGGCGAGTTGCAGGGTCGTGGCAATCGGTGTGTGGGCCCTGTGGGCGACGATGGCCTTGGCGACCCGCCGCGAGGCACGCTCTTCGCCGTAGCGGAAGAGGACATCGGCGAGTTCGCGCTCCGGCAGGCTGTTGACGATGTCGGCAGCCGTCTCGCCGTCATCGCCCATACGCATATCGAGCGGCCCGTCGTAGCGAAGGGAAAAGCCGCGAGCCGGATCGTCGATCTGCGGCGAGGAAACCCCCAGGTCGAGAACCACGCCATCGACGCGGGAGATGCCCGCCTGTGCCAGCAGCGGCGACATGTCGCCGAAACGACCGAGCAGCACCGTCAATCGGCCGCCGGCAACGCCGGCAACCGCAACAGCCCTGGCCACCGCGGCCGGGTCGCGATCGATCGCCCAGACGGTACAGGCGGCAGCGGCAAGGATGGCGCGGCTGTAACCGCCTGTGCCGAAGGTGCCGTCGACATAGACCTCGCCATCGCGCGGAGCCAGTGCCTCGACCACCTCGGCCAGCATGACCGGCCGGTGTAACAGGGCAGCATCCTCGCCCGGTGCGCCTCGGCGGGTCATGACGACGAGCCTTCCGGTGGTGCCGACGGGCTCAACTGCAATGTGGCGCCGCGCGAACGGGCGCGTTGCAACGCCTGCACCCGGTGCTTTTCGTAGTTGGTACCGTTCCATATCTGCATCTGGGCACCCCGCCCGACAAACAGCGCTTCGCCATCGATGCCGGCATGGGTCAGCAGTGGTGGCGGCAGCACGATGCGCCCTTCCGGATCGAAGGCCAGGGCATGGGCGCTTTCGAGGATGGCAGCGGCGAGATCGTCCTGTTCCTCGGAGAACAGTTCCAGCCTTTCCAGGCTGGCGCTGATGCGCCGCATGAAGGCTTCGCCACAGGCCTCGATGGCGGGGAATTTGAACGAAGGATAGGCGTAAATGCCGGCGAAACCCTGGCCGTCGAAGGACGCACGAAACGACTTGGGCACGGAGACCCGTCCCTTCTTGTCGATCTTGTTGACGTGCCTCCCGACGAGAAGCGCCATAGGGATCCAAGCCCCTTCATTCCATCGCGTTGCCGGCACGGAATTCCCGGTTCCGCACACCCGAATTCCGCGTTTATCCCTATGGGACAAATTGGGATATCATGGGTGTATATGGGCGTCAATGGGTGACTATGGCGTTACTTGGGTTAATAAAGTCTTGCTCAGCACTTGTGGGGGGCCTTCCCCTGTCCCCTGCCAAGTAATGAGGAGTACCATTGTCGAAAAGCAGTAATGGTCGTCTTAGGGACGGTCACAATGTTCTATGTTTGTTCCTATTGTGAGCGATATAGGCCGCAAAGCAGGATAGGCCCAGGGCGGACCCAACCGCTCCCACCCTAACAATCTTCCAATGCTTGCAGGCACATAAAGGCCAGACGGCCTGTAAGCCGGGTTCTGTCCCCAGGCCGTCGGTTACCCGCCGTCTGGGGGATGGCCATTCATCTGGGACGTCCGTTACCGGACGCCTCGCGCGACCGACCCGGGCGGCAGCGTGGAAACCCGCCTGCCGGCCACCGGCGCGAACGCCGGCGGCACGACGTGCCGCCCCTATTTGGTCTTGCTCCCGGTGGGGTTTACCGTGCCGTCCCCGTTGCCGGCGACGCGGTGCGCTCTTACCGCACCCTTTCACCCTTGCCGGCAGGTTTCGGCGAACCGATCCCAGGCCGGCGGTTTGCTTTCTGTGGCACTTTCCCTAGGGTCGCCCCCGCCGGGCGTTACCCGGCACCGTGTTTCCGTGGAGCCCGGACTTTCCTCCCCCCGCCCGCGAACGGGCGAAAGGCGGCCATCCGGCCGTCTGGCCTGCCTTCAGGTACTGCCACCATGGCAAGTGGTCAAGCCCGATAGCCGGCGCCGGCGCTACCTAGTTTCGCAACAGCGACGATCAGGCCCATGGTTTCGGTATCGAGACGTCCGTCGATGGCGCTTGGCCGGTAGCGGCGTTGAAAGGCGGCAAGGGTTGCACCAATGTCCACGATTTCATAGCCGATGGCACCGAGCAGTCGGTGGGCCAGCACAGGATCGGCCGGTTGCGGCGACGCCACCGACGGCCACTGGCCGATCCCTGCGGCGGCCAGACCCCGCCAATCGAACAACTCGCCAGGGTCCTGTTTGCGCCGGGGCGCCACGTCGGAATGGCCAACGACATTTTGGGCAGGGATGGGATGGCGGGCCAGCACAGTACCGGCAAGCACGACAAGAGCCCCCATCTGCACCGCGGGAAAAGGGACCAAACCCAGTCCATGTCCCGGATTGTCCAATTCGATCCCGATGGAACGGGCGTTGATATCGCTGGCCCCCTGCCAACAGGCGGCACCAGCATGCCAGGCGCGCAGCCCTTCGTCGACCATTTGGAAAACCGTGCCGTCGCGACCGATCAGATAATGGGCGCTGACCTTCGCCGCGCGGTCGCACAACCGTGCTAGCGCGGCCGCAGCATCGGCCATGTCGGTGTAATGCAGCACCAATATGTCAACGACCCTGCCATCCGGGCGCGCATCGTGATTGGGCGAAGGACGCCACAGGGGTGCGGCTGGGGTCAAGATTCGCTCACCTGGCGCTTATCGGTCCGGCGGCACGCCGATGTTCGGCGCCGGCAATGCTCGAAAAAAATGTATGGCGGCGACACCCATCAAGGTCAGCAGCCCGCCGGCAACCAGATGCATGGTGATCGGTTCACCCAAGACTGGTACCGCCATGACGACGGCCAGAACCGGCGACAGCAGCGTCAGCGGTATGACCTGCGACAATGGGTAGCTGTTGATCAGCGTATAAAAGAGTCCGTGGCTAACGATGGTCACGGCCACCGCCATCCAGACCAACGCCCCCCAGCCGCGCCAGTCGGTCACGGCCAGGGCGGCGAGCTGCCCGCCCTCCAAAAACCAGGACAAGACGAAAAGTTGCGGGGCAGCAAGGATGGCCACCCAGGCGTTCAAGGCAAAGACGTTCACCGTCCCCAGGCGTTTGATCTGAATGGTGGCCACGGACAGCATGAAGGCGCCGGCAACGACGAGAAGTAACGACGGGGAGTTCGGTGCGACGCGCGGCGCCCCGAACAGCACATAGGCACCGGCAAAGGCAATCAGCATGCCGCCGATCTGCTGTGGACGAAGGCGCTCGCGAAAGACCATCCAGGCCAGTATCGCGCTGAACGGCACATAGAGCTGAACGGCGATGGACGCGGCACCGGCGTCGATGCCGCGTAGGCCGCTGAACATCAGGGAAAATTGCAGGCCGCCGAGGGTCACCGACAACGGCACGATCTGTTGCCACGGACCAGCAACGGTGCGTAGGAACGGTGCCAACAGCGCGGCCACCAAAACAAAGCGCATCGCCATCATGAAGATGGGCGGGATCTGGGTCACGCCGATCTTGCCGATGACCAGATTGGAGCCCCAGATGAAGATGATGAGTGCGAGCGCCGCAGCGTGACGCGGTTTCATCGCAAAACCTTTGGAATGCCGGCGTGACGTAAGGTTATGTCAAGCTGCTGGACTGGCTTACCCGCCATTCGGGCCAAGGCGTCCGACAAATGGCAGTTTGAGAGCAAGGTCGAGAGGATCGATTCCGAATGTGAGGCCGAGAATATTGATCTCCAGGCCTTCCTCGACAGCCACCAGGATGCCCAACAAGCCGAATAGGGACAGTTGGTACCCGGTGCCGCTTGGCGTCGCGGCGATGAGGCTGTCAGGGATGAAGTCCTTGCCGATGGCGGTTGGCGGCAGATCGAGGCGCAATTCGGGGAGGGCCCGCGCTAAATGGGCCACGAAGGTATTGCTGTTGGGTCCGGGCCAGATTGTATAGGTGTCGCCGCGCGGATAAGCCTCGACAGCGGTACGCAGCCGCAGAATCATCTCCTCAACGCCATCGCCACGAACGTCTGCTAACAATTCCGGCGTATTACCGAACCAACGGCCGTCGGCCGGGCGATTGCTGACGGATATCGCCGGCAGGCTGTTGTAGCTGCGCCATCCGATCACCTCATAGACATCGAAGGCTATGGCGTTGGCCGGCTTGGCTGCAATCCAGGAATGAACGCCAAACCGTCCGCGCCAGCCGACGGCCCGGGCAGCATAGACCTGGATGATGGGTTCGGGGTGGACGGCGGGATCGGGGGCGATGCCGATGGAGGCGCGACTGGCCGTACGCCAGTCACTGCCCACAGTTCCGCCCCCGCTCTGAGCCAGCGCCGCCAAGCTTCCGAGAAGCCCCAGAATCGCCAACCCGCATATGTAGCGCCATTTCATCAGCGGCAAGATAACCGTTCCCCAGGCCACCAACAATACCGCGGCTTTTAGGAGCCATTTCCTAGAGTCAGACACCGAATCGCCAGAGTGGCGGCGAACCCAGGCAATACCCTCAATCATGGATGCCAGCCTTCGTGCGGCCATCCGAAGACGGGCCAAATGCCCGAATATTGACCAATTTCCTGCTTTATGTAATTTATTTCATACGCAACAGTCGCTAAATTCTCATTCCAAGTGCAACACCGGCTAAATTCTCATTCCAAGTGCAACACCGTTATGCTTCGGAGTTGCGATGGGAATTCACTATGGTCAGCTCGACCTTGATGAGCGTTACGAGCTTTATCGTCTCCGGGAGGACGGTAGAGGCGTTCGAGAGATCGGCCGCCTGATGG
>CAMBXJ010000270.1 GCA_945871455.1 Asaia bogorensis | reverse complement strand
AAGCGGCCGGCGGGAACCCGACCCTCCGTGGCTTTGCGATAGGCGGCGAACGGCGCCATCATCTCGGTATCGACGAAGCCGGGCGCGACGTAGTTCACCGTCACGCCACGACGGGCGCTCTCGATCGCCAAGGTGCGCACATAGGCCAGCAATGCCGCCTTGGTGGCGCCATAGGCGGCATTGCCCTGGCTGGCAACGGTCGCGCCGATGACGGACCCTATGGCCACGATCCGCCCCGTTCGCGCCCGCATCATCGGCCGCACGACCGCCCGCGCGATCCGGGCGAACGAGAAGAAGTTCACCTGCATGGCCTGTTCCGCGGCGTCCTGGTCCATCATCGCGGCCAGGGCGTCATAGGTCGTCCCGCCCACCTGGATCAGCGCGTCCCAGGCCGGGGCGTCTTCCTGCGCAACGGCGAAGGCGTCCACCGCTGCTCGGTTGGACAGGTCAAGCGGTATGGTGGAAACCCCTTCGGGAGGGTCTCCGGCATCAGTCCGATACGTGTAGGTGACCGCATAACCACGCTCCGCCATCGCCCGGACGACCGCCGCCCCAATTCCTCGCCGTCCGCCAATGACCAGGGCACGCCCCACCATGGTCATGCCGCCCCCAGCACCAGGCAAACATTCTGCCCGCCGAAGCCGAAGGAGTTGGAAATGGCGTGCCGGACCTGAACCGAGCGGGCGACGTTCGGCACGCAATCGACCGGCAGGGCGGGGTCGGGAATGTCGTAGTTGATCGTTGGCGGCAGAACCCCGGTTTGCAGGGCCAGCAGTGTGAAGATGGCCTCCACCGCGCCGGCCGCGGTCAGGGTGTGGCCGATCATCGACTTGTTGGACGAAATGGGAATGGAGGCCGCTCGTTCCCCGAATACCGCCGAAACGCCGATCCATTCCATCTTGTCGTTTTCCGGCGTCCCGGTGCCGTGGGCGTTGATGTAGCCGATCTCCTCCGGCGGCAGTCCGGCATCGGTCAGCGCATGGCGCATACAGGCGATGATGGGCTTGCCATCCGGCGAGGACCGGGTGCGGTGGAATCCGTCCGCCGCTTCGCCGCACCCTTCCACCACACCCAGCACGGTCGCCCCGCGTGCCCTTGCATGCGCCAGGCTTTCGATGACAAGCGCGCCGGCGCCCTCGGCCATCACGAAGCCATCCCGGTCCTTGCTGAAGGGGCGGGCGGCGGAAGATGGCGGGTCGTTGCGGGTAGACAGGGCGGACAGCAGCGAGAAGCGGATCAGGCTTTCCGGATTGACCGAGGCATCGGTGCCCAGCACCAACGCCGCGCCGGTTTCCCCGCGCCGGATCGCTTCGACGCCGAGTTGGATCGCGGTGCCACCGGAGGCGCAGGCGGTCGACGTCGCGATCGGCGACCCCTTGGTGCCGAACCGATCGGCCAGGTTCTCGCCGACCGAGCCGAACAGGAAGCGTCTGTACAGGTCGGTGAACTTGCCGGACGAGGCGGCACGGTACAGATCGTCGTAGCCAACCTGGTCGTTGGCGCCAGACGCCGCGGCCAAGGCCAAACGCTGCGGCCATTCCATTTCGACGGGAGGCAGCGCCAGGAACAACGGGCCGGGGAAATCCCCCGGACGACCGATGCCGGCTTGTGCGATTGCTTCTTCCACCACAAGTTCGGCCAGTTTCTCCGACAGAGCCGGCGCCGAGCTGTCGTCTACTGGGACGAAGTCGACGGTGCCGGCGACCGTGGTGCGCATGCCGTCGATCGGGAAGCGGATGATGCGCTTCAGGCCGGACTGCCCGGCCGTCAGTGCGCGCCAATTCTCATCCTTGCCCTGACCCAGGGACGTGAGCACGCCCATGCCCGTCACAACGACGATTGGTCTGCCCAGATGATCGGTATCCTGTCCCATTTCGACTCCACATGGCCTGCGCGGGCTAGCCATTTCTATCAGCCGCGCAAAACCTTGACACTGGTCCTACCCCTGGCCCTGCCCGCCGGCGTCGAGGGGGCCGATCCGTCTTTCAACGGTAAGGGCCGTTAGTACTAGACCTGCGCATTGCCGGAGACCCCCGACGCGTACGACGCACACCGACCTGGCAAGACCCTGGCAACGCCAATCCGTCAAGCGGCGGTCACCGTCGCCATCGATTCCCCGCGCCATTGACCCCAGGATGTTACCAGAACCTGCCGCAACGGTGAATCCATCACCGCTTCCGTCGGCTCCAACGGTGCGAACAACCGGCCGTGGCGCAGGCATGCCGCGGCCAGGGCCAGATTCGCCGGAAACGATGGCTCCAATGTGTGACCGAAGGCCGTTGCCGTGGCGCGCACGGGCAGTCCGAGATCCGCAAGGAAGCTCTGCTCCTCGACGGTCGGTGCGTGAGCCCCCGACGCGCCGGAAATCACCGCGGTTGCGTCCCGATCCAGATCCGGCGCCACGACGGATAGCTGAGACCGGGCGTTGGCTGTTGCTTCGCCTGGGCGGCGACGGCAGCGGTCGGTCATCACGTCGCCGATCCGGCCGAGAACGGTTGCGCCGCGGGTCTCCGCGTGTTTCCGGCTTTCGATGACCAGGAAACAGCCAAGCGAGCCCAGGACCATGCCTCCGCCGGTTGGCTGGCGGGCCCATACGCCGAGGAACGGGTGTTTCCACAGCATCCCGCCCATTTCATATTCCAGCAGGATGTCGGGCCGCTGCGCGTTGTAGGAACCACCCACCAGGGCGATATCGCCTTGGCCGGCGCGGATTCGCTGACAGGCGATACGCACGCCGTCCGTACCCGCCGCCTCTTCTCCCATGAAGGTTCGGGATGAACCTGTAACTCCATGCACTAAAGAGATATTGCCGGCGAGCAGGTTGGACAGTTGGGCCAGGAACAGGGTCGGGCGGAGATCGCCCAGCAGGTGCTCGTTCAGATAGGCGCCCGGGTTTTCCGCCTTGGGCAACCCGGACAGGATGGCCGCGTCCACGGCATAGTCCCGCTCTCCACCGCCCGCCGCGACGATCATATCCGTCCGGGCGAGCAGGTCCTTGTCGCCCTTCACGCCAGCCGACTCCAGCGCCAGGCCGGCGGCATAGGTGCCGATCCTTTGCCAGGCCTCCATCTGCCGCTGGTCGCCGCGCTTGGGGATCTGCCTGTCCAGTTCCAGCGCCGTCATCGGATGCACCAGGAACGGTGGAAACGTCAGGTCGTCGATCACGGGCGCGAAGCCGGCCGGATTGTTCAGCGCCGCCCAATGCGCGTCCAGGCCTTCTCCCAGGCAGGAGATCAGGCCGATTCCGGTGATCAGCGTGTCGCGATCATGCGGCATGGAAAAACTCCTCCGGCACACCGATTCGGCGCGCGGTTTCCAGCATGGTCGCCCGCAATGTCTCGTTCGGGAACGGCACCACGCGATACCGGATCTCAGTGTCCGCGACCTTCTTGCCCTGGGACAGGATCGATGCCTCCACCACCGCATAACCGGACCCATCGTGGATCAGGCGGGCCTCGGCTTCCAGCTTCTGGCCGGGCACGACGAAGGTCCGCATCTTGGCTTCCTTCACCTGCACCAGGAACGGCATCGCGGTGAAGCGCAGGGTCGCCAGCACCAGCCAGCCGCCGATCTGTGCCATGGTTTCGATCATCAGCACACCAGGCAGCAGCGGATGGCCGGGGAAATGCCCCTCGAACACCGGGCTTTCGTCGGGAACCTGGCAATCGGCGCGCGCGAGTCGCGCTGGCGGATCAAGCACGCTGATCCGATCGATCATCTGAAAATATTCGAGACGCATGGCGGGCGCCCGATGCCTCTCAGGCGGCCTTGGCCGCGACCAGCCTGTCGATATTGGCGCAGAGATTCTTGATCACGAAATACTCGTCCGAGGAAACTTTCCCGTCGTTCACTTCGGCCGTCCACTGTTCCAACGGCATCTTGATGCCGAACGACTTGTCGATGGCGAAGGCCACGTCCAGAAAATCCAGGCTATCGATACCCAGGTCATTGATCGCGTGGCTTTCCGGCGTGATCGTATCACGCGCGATATCGCTGGTATCCGCGATAATCCCGGCCAAGGTTTCGAACGTCGACGCCATGCGTGCACCCCTGCAAAGGTGGCGGGCACTAACACCGGTGCCCCCGTGCCGCAAGGCGGTAGTGGCCGAATGTGACTTATTAAGGGTAATCCGCCACCGGGATGCGTCGTCCCGAGGGGCGGATCACGGTGCCCCGGATCGCCGTCAGTCGACCCAGCGTGCCGGACTCCAGGTCCATCCGCCGCCGCTTTGGATCCAATGACCATGCAACCAGTTTGGTCCGTGTCCCGCGGCCGGCACATATTGGCCGGGAGTCCAGGCATAGCCCGAACCGGTCCAATGCCAATGCCCCGGGCGCCAGTTCAACACCTCTCCCGAGACCGGCGGCTTGGGGATTGCCTCGGGGCGCAGTGGCGGTACGGCGTTCGGGCCGCCAGTGTCGGTGCAACCGGCCAGCAGGAAAAGTCCGAACAGCGCGGCGGGCCAGTGGCGGTGGGTCATGCGGCCGGTATCCCTGATTGGTGGTGTGACGTTAGACGACGCGTAACAATAGATGCACCATTTGGGGCGTGGCCGACCCACACCGTCATGGCCTGCGCAGGCAGGCCATCCACGTCTTTTCCGGGATCAGCACTGCAAGTCGTGGATGGCGGGCCTGCACTCGCCATGACGCGGAGAGACCCGGTCTCAACACCAGATGAAGCGGCTATTGTTGCGCGTCGCCTTCCGTCACATGGGGATGCGGACGTTCCGCGTCCATGGTGGCGGCCATGCGCGGGCATCGAGCGCGGCCGATTCGCGCGTCTCGCTTCGGTCGGAAACACCCTTGTCTCACCCAGGCAGCAGCACGGTGGCCACGGCTTGCGCGGCAATCCCCTCGCCGCGGCCGGTGAAGCCCAGCCGCTCGGTCGTCGTGGCCTTGACCGAGATGAGGCCGAGCGGCAGGGCCATGATGTGGGCGAGGCGGGCCATCATGGCGGCGGCGTGCGGGGCGATTTTGGGGCGCTCGCAGATCAGGGTTACGTCGGCATTGGCCAGGCGGCCGCCGCGTGCCGCGATTCGGCTGGCGGCGTGGGCCAGGAAGCGGGCGCTGTCGACATCCTTCCACTCGGCCTGGCTGGGCGGGAAATGGCGGCCGATATCGCCTTCGGCCAGGGCACCGTAGATGGCGTCGCACAGCGCGTGGATGCCGACATCGGCGTCCGAATGTCCCGCCAACCCCTTGTCGTGCGGCACTTCGACGCCGCACAGGAACAACTTGCGGCCGGCGGTCAGCACATGGACATCGAAGCCGGTGCCGACGCGGGGGATCAGGCCAATTGACGTGTTAACGGACATGGCGCGCTCCAGCCGGACAAGGTCGTCGGGATAGGTCAGTTTGATGTTGTCGTCTGATCCGGGGACGATCGCGACCGTCTCGCCGGCCGCTTCCAGCAGCGAGGCATCGTCGGTCGCGCCGATCAAACCGGACCGATGGGCAGCCAGGAGGGGCGCTACGCGAAAGGCCTGAGGCGTCTGGGCGCGGAACAGGCCATCGCGCGGGACGGTTTCGGTGATGATGCCGTCGACGACTCGCTTCAACGTGTCAGCCACGGGCGCGGCGGGAATGGCGCCCGGATGGTGTTCGAGGGCGGCCAACAGGGCGTCGATGGTGCCGGCGGGGATGTTCGGGCGAGCGGCGTCGTGGACGAGGACAATGGTTAGGGCGTGCGGCAGGAGGGCATCGAGTCCGGCGCGCACGCTGTCCTGGCGGGTGGCGCCACCGGGCACGATCGGCAGGTGGTCCAGACCTGCCAGGGCCGCGGCAATCGGGGCGGTTTCCCCAACCGGTTGGATCAGGGTGGCATATTTGGCCAGGGCCTCGGCGGCGTGGCGCATGACGGGCTTGCCGAGCAGGGGCAGGAATTGCTTTGGGGTCTCGGCGCCGAAGCGGCTTCCGGTTCCGGCGGCGACCAGGATGGCGGCGATACGCATGTCCTACCCTGGCCGGGGCAGCCGGGGGGCGTCAACCTTACGCGGGCATTGGCGGCGTTCCGCCACGGAGCAGGCGGCCGCCTTGCCGCCGTTACAAAATCGCGTGATCGTCGTTTGGCGGTCCCACAGGTGATCGCCATTGGCGGTCCCACAGGTGGTCCCATTGGCGCGGCCGGCGGCATCCGTCACCGCCGCGTCACACGGCGCATTGCAGGAATCCGACTGTAACGCTATTTTGCCCAAATGATGGGCAAGTGCAGTTTACAGACCACACAATTTGCCCTCGGACCCATCGATCTGGGTGA
>CAMBXJ010000269.1 GCA_945871455.1 Asaia bogorensis | reverse complement strand
GGGCAGTCCGTGCGGTTCGACGGGGAAACCGATGGCCGTTTGGCCTGGCTGGATGAACCGGTGGATGTTCCCATCGTCATCGCCGCAACCGGACCACGCATGACCCGGGCCGCGGCCCGTATCGCCGACGGCGCCATCCTCCACCAAGGCCTCTCACCCGATCTTCTGGGACGCGCGGTCGGCTGGGCGGCCGAAGGGGCCAAGGACCGCACCCTGCCCCGTAAGATGGAGATATCGTGCTGGACGCCCTATAGCCTGGGCGCTTCCCCGGCCGAAGCGCGCGACCGTGTGCGGGCACGGGTGGCGGGCGCCTTGGTGAACGTCCAGCCCGGGTGGTTTGCAGGCGCCGAACGGGAAGCGGTCGAGCGATTGCAGGCGCGCTACGACGTTGCACATCACGCCAGCGCCGCCCCGGAACATGCCGCCATCGTCCCGGACAGTCTGGTGGACCGCTACGCCCTGGCCGGCACCGCCGATGAACTGCGGGATCGATTCGCGGCCTTGCTCGATCAGCCCGGCATCGACCGGGTGATCCTGACGCCGCAGGTGATCGGCGCCGGCGCCCAGCCGCTCGACGCCGTATTGCGCGAATTGGAACGGGATGTGCTGCGCCACATCTGATGCCGGCAATTCGGCGCATCCCCCGATGACGCGCGAAAATCGTCTTGGGCGGCGATTTCCAGCACAAGAGATGCGGTTTGGGGCCTGTCCAACCCGCGGGATCATGCGCTAACGACACGGGGACCAAGAGGCCAGCGATGACCGGCCATCACGGAGGAGACCAACACGCCATGAAACGCCGCACTTTCCTGCGAAGCACCGCCGCCACGATGCTTCCCATTGGCGCCGCCACAACCTTGCCCGCGCCGGCCGTGCAGGCGCAGACCGCCCGCGCCAAGACGTTGCGCGTGGTGCCGCTGACGTCCTTGTTCTCGCTGGATACCGTGTTCAACACGTCGCTGGTTACCACCAACCACGGCTATGCGGTCTACGACACGCTGTTCGGATTCAACTCCAAGCGCGAAATCAGCCCGCAGATGGCCGAGGGCCACACCGTCTCCGACGACGGCCGCACCTACACGATCAAGCTCCGGGACGGGCTGAAATTCCATAACGGAGAGCCCGTGCGCGCGCAGGACGCCGTGCAGAGCCTGAAGCGCTGGGCGGGGCGGGAGACGTTCGGCCAGACCGTCGGGCAGTTCGTCGATACCTGGGGCGTGCAGGACGACAAGACCATCAAGATCACGCTGACCCGGCCGGTGCCGGTGTTTCTGGAAGCGATCACCCGCGGCAGCGCCTCGGTGCCGTTCATCGTGCCGGAACACATCGCCAAGACCGATCCGTATAAGCAGATCACCGATCCCACCGGCAGCGGCCCCTACAAGTTCAACATGAGCGAGTTCGCCGCCGGGTCCTTCGCCAGCTACACCCGCAACGCGGATTATATCCCTCGGAAAGAGGCGCCGGATTGGACCTCTGGCGGCAAGGTGGCGCATTTTGAGCGGTTGGAATGGCCGACGATCCCGGAACCGGCCACCGCCGCCGCGGCGCTGATCGCGGGCGAGGTGGATTGGTATGAGCAGGTGCAGCCCGACCTGATCCCGGTGCTGCGCAAAAACCCCGAGATCACGATCGGCAGCGCGAACCCGGGCGGGTTCAATGGCATCATGCGGTTCAACCATCTGCATCCGCCGTTCAACAATCCGGCGATCCGGCGCGCCGTGCTGATGGCGGTGAACCAGCAGGATTACATGGAGTCGATCACCGGCAACGACGCGACCGCGCTGCGTCTGTGCAAGGCGATGTTCCCCTGCGGCACGCCCTACGGCCAGGAAATCGGCGCCAGTGTGATGACCGGCGACCTGGAGAAGGCCAAGGCCGCGCTGAAGGCCGCCGGCTACAAGAACGAGAAAGTGGTCATCATCAGCCCGGCAGATGTCCCCACAATCGGACCGATGGGCGACGTGACCTATGACCTGCTGAAGAAGCTGGGCATGAACGTGGAACTGATCGCCGTCGACTGGGCAACCCTGACCACCAAGCGCGCCATCAAGGAACCGGTCGAAAAAGGCGGCTGGTCGATCTTCCACACCTGGTCGCCGTCCCTGATCATCAGCACGCCGGTCGAGCATTTCGCCATGCGCGGCCTGGGCATGACGGGCTGGGCCGGCTGGTTCGCCGATGAGAAGATGGAAACCCTGACCCGCGAATGGACCGTCGCCACAACCGCCGCCGAACAGACAAGGATCGCCGGTGAGGTCCATGCGCGGGCGTTTGAGACCATCCCGTTCGTGCTGTGCGGACAGTTCCAGATCCGTACCGCCTACCGGAAATACCTGACCGGCGTCGTCGAGGGAGGCGCCGCCTATATGTGGAACGTGCGTCGGGTCTGACCGCGATGTGCCATCCGGGCGTCTGGGGCGCCCGGGTGGATCGCTCGGCCGGATCGCCCGGACCGATCGTCAGTCTTCCACCAACACCCAACCCGACGGCAATTCCTTCAGGTGGCGATCCTTGTCGCCCTGCCACATCACATCGCCACCGATGGCCGCGCCCCAGGCGGACCCCACACCCATCACCCCCAGTCCATCGGGCGAGACCGCGCGATATCCAATGTGGTGATGCCCGTGCACGATCAGTTTCGCACCCATGCTGCGCGCGAGTTCGTCCAGAGCCGCGTTGCCGGCCGGATGACTGGCCGGAGCCTCATGCGTCACCAGGATGTCCGCCTGCTGGTTCGCCAGATGATCGTAGTCCTCCGGCCAGATCGCCATGGTCGCGAGGGAATGCGTCAGCGCCTGGATATGTTCGGCCCGCCATCCTTTGCCAAGTTCGGCGACATCGTCCGGCAGATGTGCTCGGTGGCGCAGCCTGGCCGGCCCCGGCGGGTCCCATACCCGAGGCCGAAACGTGCCACCGAGACCGGCAATGCGGACGCCCTCGATTTCGGTGACCCGCGCATGCAACGCGCCGGGGGCGGTGCGTGGGTTTAGCGTCGGATCGACCAGATTGGCCCACATTTCCGGCCCACCATCGTTGTCGTGATTGCCGAAGATCCAGTGCACCGCGATGCCCCGATCCAACAGCGGCGCCGCCAGGTCGTCCAGCGGGCGCTCACACTGAATATCGCCCAACAGGATGGCCGCGCGTGGCGTGGTCGCCAGGCCGGCCAGTCCGCGTTCCACCTTGTCCCATTGTTGGTGGATATCGCCGATGAATACGATCGTCATGAGCCTCTGGTCTCCGAGCCGCCCGTGACGATGGTCCGCCGGCGTTGGCTTTTTTGGCCGCCGCAGACAAGCATGAGAGGGCGTTCGTGACCAGCGTGGCGGGAAACTTGCCGAGCCCCCATGATCGTCCCTGACCTTCAGACATTGCACCCGTCTTCCGGCACAGACGGATTGGCGAGCGAAACCGGATGGTCCATGCTCCCGTCAGAAAAAAATGGGAGCCTTCATGAAACGCCGAACCCTCCTGACCACCGCCGCGGCGGCCGCCGCGATGCCACGGTCTTTCGCCATCGCCCAGCCGGCTCGCACCCGCACCCTGCGCTTCGTGCCGCAGGCCAACCTGACCCTGCTGGACCCGATCTTCACCACCGCCCTGGTCACCATCAATCACGGATGGGCGATCTACGACACGCTGTTTGGCGCCAACAACAAACGGGAACTCAAGCCGCAAATGGCGGAGGGTTACACCGTCTCGGACGACGGCCGCACCTATCTGATCAAGCTGAGGGAAGGCCTGAAGTTCCATAACGGCGAACCCGTCCGCGCGCAGGACGCCGCCCCCAGCCTGAAACGCTGGGCCGCGCGGGAAACCATCGGCCAGACCGTCGCCAAGTTCGTCGAAGACTGGGGCGTGCAGGACGATCGCACCATCAAGATCACGATGACCCAGAAACTGCCGATCTTCATCGAGGCGATCGGCAAGGGCGGCGCCTCTGTCCCGTTCATCATGCCGGAACACATCGCCAAGACGGATCCGTTCAGGCAGGTCACGGAAACCATCGGCTCCGGCCCGCTGAAATTCGTGAAGGGGGAGTTCGTCCCCGGGTCATCCGTCGTCTACGAGCGCAACGCCGACTACGTGCCGCGCCAGGAGCCGGCGGAATGGACCGCCGGCGGCAAGGTGATGCATTTCGACCGGATCGAGTGGAAGGTCATTCCAGACTCGGCGACCGCATCCGCGGCGTTGCAGGCCGGCGAGATCGACTGGTACGAACAGGTGCAAGCTGATCTGGTGCCGTTGCTGCGCAAGGACCCCAATATCGCGATCGGCAGCGCCAACCCCACCGGGTTCAACGGCGTGTTGCGCTTCAACCATCTGCATCCGCCGTTCGACAACGTGGCGATCCGGCGCGCGGTCATGATGGGGGTGAACCAAGCCGACTACATGGCCGCCATCACCGGCAACGATCCGTCCGCTTTTCGCGTCTGCCGAGCCGTGCTGCCGTGTGGGACGGCGTACGGGCGGGAGATCGGGGCGGAACAGATGCCTGCCAGCATCGAAAAGGCCAAGGCCGCGTTGAAGGCCGCCGGCTACAAGGGCGAGAAGGTGGTGATCATCAACCCCACCGATTTCGTCACCATCGGGCCGATGGGCGATGTCACCTACGATCTGCTGAAGCAGATGGGCATGAACGTGGAGATCGTGCAGACCGACTGGGGCACCGTGACCCAGCGCCGAGCAAGCAAGGAGCCATCGGAGAAGGGCGGCTGGAACATCCTGCACACCTGGGCGCCGTCCATCGTGGTCGACGATCCGGTAAAGCAATGGTTTGCCCGCGGCCTGGGCCCGACCGGCTGGTTTGGCTGGTACAAGGATGACGAAATCGAGCAACTGACGCGCAATTGGCTGCTGGCTGAGTCGCCGGCGGACCAGAACGCGGCGGCGGACGCATTCCAGCGGCGCGCGTTCGACAATGTGCCGTTCGTGCCGATCGGGCAGTTCCAGATCCGGACCGCCTATCGCAAGAATCTGACCGGCTTGATCGAGGCGACCGGCGCCTATTTCTGGAACATCCGCCGGACGTAACCGCCACGGCCCTCCGGTCGCGCCGGAGGGCTCGGCGAAAGGGAGGGGAACCCACCATGCTGATCATCGACGCCCAGGTGCATATCTGGGGCAGCGGCAGGCCCAGCGACCATCACCGCCAGACTTCTCTCTATTCCGCTGAAGAACTGATCCGGGAGATGGACGCGGCCGGTGTCGACGGGGCCGTGTTGCATCCGCCAAGCTGGGATCCGGGATCGAATGAGATGGCGGTGGAGGCGGCAACGAAATATCCGTCGAAATTCTGCTCGCTGGGATGGTTTCCGCTGGATGATCCGTCGCAGCGGAGGCGGATCGAGACCTGGAAGCAGCGGGCCGGCATGGTGGGCCTGCGCTGGTCGTTGACTCGTCCCGGGCAAGAAACCTGGCACGAGGACGGCACCATGGACTGGCTGTGGCCGGCCGCCGAAAAAGCCGGCACGCCGGTTGCCACCATGGCGTGGCACTTTCTGCCGCTGTTCGGCCAGATCGCCGAACGGCATCCCGGGTTGCGCCTGCTGATCGACCACCTGGGGCTGGTGCGATCGGCGAAAGGCCAGGACGCGTTTGCCACCCTGGAACAGTTGCTGCCCCTGGCTCGGTTTCCCAATATCGCGGTGAAGGCGACGGGCGCACCTGGCTATGCCTCCGGCCCCTATCCCTTCACCGAATTGCATGACGGATTGCAGCGGATTTTCGATGCGTATGGGCCGAACCGGTTCTTCTGGGGCACCGATATCACGCGGATGCCGTGCAGCTACCGGCAATGCGTGACGATGTTCACCGAGGATCTGCCGTGGCTGAAGGGCCGCGATCTGGAACTGGTGATGGGCCAGGGGGTGATTGACTGGCTGGGCTGGTAGCGTCCGGGGTGAAGTCGGTGTTGCCGTTGGCGGGACGCATATGATATACGCTTGCTCAGTGTATCAAAAGGACACGTAACATGCAGATCGGCCGATGGGGCAACAGCCTGGCAGTGCGACTGCCCAGCGCGGTGGTCGAAGCCTTGCACCTGAAGGAAGGCGACGATATCGCCATCGAAGCCACCGAATCTCGCACCTTCCGCGTCTCCCGCGACGGTCGCAAGGACGCGGCACTCGATGCGTTGCGCGATCTGGGCTGGACCTTGCCCGCCGATTTCAAATTCTCCCGCGAGGAGGCGAATGAGCGCGGTCGATGAGCGGACCGGCGTTTCTCGACACGAATATCCTGGTCTACGCCGCGTTGCAGACCGACCGACGGTCGG
>CAMBXJ010000268.1 GCA_945871455.1 Asaia bogorensis | reverse complement strand
CCCTGCCGCGCCATCCGGCCTCAATCACCTGGTGCTCAACGTCCGGAACCTGGATGAGACCCACCGGTTCTGGACCGAAATGCTGGGCTTCTTCCAGGTGGGCGAGTTCCGCCGACAGGAACCGAGCGGCCCAGGGCGTATGCCGTTCTACAGTGGCGACCACGGCAGGGGCCGCCTCAACCATCACGACATCGCGTTCATGGAAGTGCCGCCGCCGTCGCCGCCCGGCCCGGATGGCACCCTGGTATGCCCAGCACTAGCGCCACAGCAAGGATCGTGACAGACGATGTAATGACATCGATGCTGTTCCGGATGACCGCGGCCTTGTCCTGGCTGTTGCGATCGGCGGCTTGGCCGCATCGGTTCGTCCCGCATCGAGATCCTTCATGCCACTGCCGTCGCCATTGACGGCTACCATCAGGGTCAATCCTGCCTCCTTCTCGATCGCCGCCTTGTTGGGCGTGATAAGCGTGCCGGCAAGTGTGGCACTGCCGCTGACCTTCAACTCGGTCGCCGCCAGGACGCGTGGGCTGGCGGACAGCACGACGATCGAAGCGGCGAGGAGAACACGCAACGTTTTGAGTGACACAGTCTCTAATCCTGTCGTTGGACCCAAGGCATAAGGGTCGGCCGCACGACATCACGGAACTCGCGATGACTTGCGCGCATTGTCGTCCCGAGACGTTAAGAAACGGTTGACGGACCACGACGAGCGGGTCTTTGTCTGCCGGCTCGATCAGAAACCGCTATCCCGCGTGGCGATCCCGCCCCGGACAGGCGCCAACCGATCGTTCCGACGAAGCGGTGCCATGGTTCTGCGCATCATCGGCTCTGCCCGCCACAGCGCGGTCGGCCATTTCGCTGTGGCACCGCTGTCCCGGAACGCGCTATGTTCCCGGGAAAGCGGACAGGAAACCAAGGAGCGTCCCATGCCCAATGACAGCCCAACCAGCCCGCGCGGACCCGTCGCGCCCTCCGGCCTCAATCATCTGGTGCTCAACGTCCGGAATCTGGATGAAACCCACCGGTTCTGGACCGAAAACCTGGGCTTCATCCAGGTGGGGGAGTTCCGCCGGGACGAACCGACCGGCCCTCGGCGCATGCAATTCTACAGTGGCGATCACGGCAACGGCCGGCTCAACCATCACGATATCGCGTTCATGGAAGTGCCGTCGCTGCCGCCGCCCGGCCCGGATGGCACCCTGGTCAGCGCCATCGGCCATATCGCGATTTCCCTGCCGGATCGGGACACCTGGCTGAAGCAGCTCGCCTATCTGCAAGAAAAGGGCGTCAAGTTTGAACGCCGGGTCGAACACGGCATGACCCACAGCCTGTATATCCGCGACAACAACGGCTACACGGTCGAACTGCTGTATGAACTGCCGCGTGAGGTGTGGGAGGGCGATATCCAGGCGGCCCTGAACCACTACGTCGCGTTGCCGACCGAGGGAGAAGCCGCCTTGCAAGATCGCGGCGAAGGCTTCCCGGTGTTCGGCCGCGAACCGGTCTCGGCCTGAGCGGAGGGGAAGGGCGGGGATCCGCCCCGGACCCCGCCAAAGGCGACGGCCTTTGGAATGCGATTTATTGGAGTTTGAAGATAGGGCCTACCCGGACCGTGAACGGTCCGGGTAGGCCCGATCTTCAAACTCCAATGGTCCGGGTTCCAAGGCCCGTCGGCCTTTGCGGGTCCAGGGCAGCGCCCTGGCGGGGTCCCGAAGGGCCGTTGGGGCGGAAGCCCCGCCCTTCCCCCACCACCCAATGCTGGACCCGGCGCGCCCAACGGGGTAGTGGAGCCGCCATCATGGCCCGCACCGCGACAATCACCCGCACCACGTCGGAAACCGACATCACTCTGACCCTGGACCTCGACGGCACCGGGAAAGGCGACATCGCCACCGGCATCGGATTCCTCGACCACATGCTGACCGCGCTCACCCGCCATGGCATGTTCGACCTGACCGTGCGCGCCAAGGGCGACCTGCATATCGACTTCCACCACACGACAGAGGATGTCGGCATCGTCCTCGGCCAGGCCTTTCATCGCGCGCTGGGCGACAAGCGCGGCATCCGCCGGTTCGGCCACGCCCTGATCCCGATGGATGAAACCCTGGCCGAAGCCGCGATCGACATCTCTGGCCGGCCGTTCCTCGCCTGGAACGTGACGTTCGAACGGCCCAAGATCGGCGAAATGGACACCGAGCTGTTCGAGGAATTCTTCCGCGCCCTGGCCTTCAACGCCATGGTCACCCTGCATGTGACCCGCCGAGCCGGGCATAATGCGCACCATGTGGCGGAGGCGTGCTTCAAGGCCACCGCGCGTGCCTTGCGCATGGCCACCGAAATGGACCCGCGCGCCGGGGACGCCATTCCGTCCACCAAGGGCGCGCTATGAAGATGTGGACGGCGCATCTGCGGCCGGACACTGAACCGATCCTGGTGCCAGAGGGATTTTGCTGGCTCGCCATGATTTTCGGCCCGTTTTGGCTGGCCATGCACCGCGCCTGGATTCCGGCGGCGATCGTGCTGGCGGTAGATATCATCAGCATGACCCTGATACCGGAGCCGCTGGCCTTCGTGCTGGACGCGGGCTTCGCCATTCTGGTCGGCCTGTCCGCCCATGACCTGCGCCGTTGGTCGATCGAGAACCGTGGCTATCTGCTGACCCATGTCATCGCCGCCCGTGATGAAGCGGAGGCACTGGGCCGCCTGCTGACCGGACGCCCCGACCTCGCGCGTCACTTCATGCCGCCGGCGGCCGCGCGGTGAAGATCGGCTCGGGAGTCGCGCGATGAGAGTTGTCGTCGTGGATTACGGCAGCGGCAACCTGGCCTCGGCGTCCCGCGCGCTGACCCTGGCCGCCGAACGGGCGGACATCAAGGCGACCGTCACGGTCACCGCCGATGCGGACATCGTCGCGCGCGCCGACCGCATCGTTCTTCCCGGCCAGGGTGCGTTCGCCGATTGCGCCTCTGGCCTGCATGCCGTGCTCGGCATGCACGCCGCGATCCAGACCGCGACGGATGCCGGAACCCCGTTTTTGGGGATCTGCGTCGGCATGCAACTGATGGCCCAACGCGGGTTGGAGCATGCGGTGACGCCGGGCTTCGGCTGGATCAAGGGCGATGTGGCGGAAATGGCGGCGCCAGGACTGCGCCTGCCGCAAATGGGCTGGAACGGTCTGGACTTCGAACCGGGTTGCCATGCGCTGTTGCAGGGGCTGCATCCCGGCGATCACGCCTATTTCGTCCACAGCTACGCGCTGGTCGAAGGCGATCCGGCGCAGACCATCGCCACCACCGATTATGGCGGCCCGGTCGCGGCCTTCGTGGCGGCCGGAAATCGGGCCGGGACGCAATTCCATGTCGAAAAAAGCCAGGACATCGGCATCCGTATCCTGATGAACTTCCTGCGCTGGACACCCTGATCCCCATGGCGATCCCAATGGCCCCTTCCCCCACTCAGGATACCGAACCGCAGGTGCTGATCGAGCGTATTGCCGAGTTCACCGGCGACGACCTGCACGATCTTTGCGAATCGGCGGATGCGGCGATCATCGATGGCGGCGGGTTCGGCTGGGTCAATCCGCCCGGGCGGCGAGCCCTGGAGACCTATTTCCGCGGCGTGCTGCTGGTGCCGGAGCGGGAACTGTTCGTCGCTCGCCTGAACGGCACCATCGTCGGATCCGCCCATCTGGTCCGCCCGCCGCGCAACAACGAAGCGCAGGCCTTCGCCGCCCAACTGATGCACGCCTATGTCGCGCCTTATGCCCGCGGGCACGGGTTGGCGCGGGAACTGACCATCGGCGTGGAGGAGCGGGCTCGCGAACTCGGCTATCACGTGCTGAACCTGGATGTGCGCGAAACCCAGGCCGCGGCGATCCGCCTGTATGAATCCCTCGGCTATACAAGCTGGGGTGTGCATCCGGAATACGCCCTGGTGCGCGGTCAGGTCATTCGCGGCGTCTACTATTACAAACGGTTGCGGCCGAGAAAAGGACAGGCCAGCGAATGACTCGCCTGACCATCTACCCGGCCATCGACCTGAAAGACGGCCAATGCGTGCGCCTGAAGCGCGGAGAGATGGACCAGGCCACGGTCTATTCGTCCGATCCCGGCGCGCAGGCGGCGGCGTGGCAGGAAGCCGGGTTCGCCTGGCTGCATGTGGTCGATCTGAATGGCGCCTTTGCCGGCAAACCGGTGAACGCGGACGCCGTCCGGTCCATCCTGGGCGCGGTTCAGGTCCCGGTGCAGCTTGGCGGCGGCATCCGCGACATGGCGGGCATCGCGGCCTGGCTGGAAGCTGGGATCACCCGGGTCATCCTGGGCAGCGCGGCGGCCAAGAATCCAGCGCTGGTCATCGACGCCTGCCGAACGTTCCCGGGCCGCATCGCCGTGGGAATCGACGCGCGCGATGGCTTTGTGGCGACCGAGGGCTGGGCGGAAACATCGTCGCTGCCGGCCGGCGAACTCGGCCTGCGGTTCGAGGACGCCGGTGTCAGTGCGATCATCTACACAGATATCGGTCGCGACGGCATGCTGACCGGGCTCAATCTGGACCAGACCGTGGACCTCGCCAAACGGCTGACCACGCCGGTCATAGCCTCCGGTGGAGTCGGGTCCCTTGACGACCTGGCGGCCCTGGCGGCGGTGGCCGAGGGCACGCGGATCGAGGGCGTGATTGTCGGCCGAGCGCTGTATGATGGAAGGGTTGGGGCGAGGGATGCGCTGGGGCTGTTCGGCAATTAATTGTTACATCTGGATGAATTTCGCACTGATCCGGTAGTCTGGACCTTTTCAGCGCAGGGTTGTGGGGATTGCACTTGCATTGCGCCTCCGCCCCCGGTCTATGACCGCCCACCATGCTCAAACTCCGCGTGATTCCCTGCCTCGACGTCAAAGACGGGCGCGTCGTCAAAGGCGTGAACTTCGTCTCCTTGCGCGACGCCGGCGATCCGGTGGAGCAGGCCGCGGTCTATGACGCGGCCGGTGCCGACGAACTGACCTTCCTGGACATCACCGCCAGCCATGAAAATCGCGATACCATCCTGGATGTGGTGTCGCGCACGGCGGCCAGGGTGTTTCTGCCGCTGACGGTGGGGGGCGGAATTCGGTCCACCGACGACATGCGCCGGTTGCTGCTGGCCGGCACCGACAAATGCAGCATCAATTCCGCCGCCGTCGCGCGGCCGGACCTGGTGCGGGAAGCCGCGACCAAGTTCGGCAGCCAATGCGTGGTCGTGGCGGTGGATGCCAAACAGACCGGCCCCGACAAGTGGGAAGTCTTTACCCATGGCGGGCGCAACCCCACCGGGATCGACACCATCGACTGGTGCCGCCAGGTGGTCTCCCTCGGCGCCGGGGAAATCCTGTTGACCAGCATGGACCGCGACGGCACCGGCAAGGGCTTCGACCTGCCGTTGTTGCGCGCCGTCTGCTCGGCCGTGCGGGTTCCGGTGATCGCCTCCGGCGGCGTCGGGACCCTGCAACATTTCGTGGAAGGGGCGGAATCCGGGGCCACCGGATTGCTTGCCGCCAGCGTCTTCCATTTCGGTACGTTTACGATTAGTGAGGTCAAAACCGCCTTGAACGCCGCTGGACTGCCCGTACGACTGCCTCGGATGGCTGCCTGAAATGGCCAAACTGACCAAAAAAACAGCTGCGGTAAAGCCGAAGAAGCTATTGCGCAAGCCCAAGAAGCTGACCGCCGTCGCCAAGAGCGCCCCATCGATGGGCGCCTGGATCGCGACCCCGGCCCAACCACTGTCCGACGGGGTGGACGCCGCCGTGTTGGATCGTCTGTGGTCCGTCGTCATGTCCCGGCGCACCGCCGATCCCGCCGTCAGCCATTCCGCTCGGCTTTTGTCGCGCGGCCCCGCCAAGGTGGCGCAGAAATTCGGCGAAGAGGCGGTCGAGTGCGTGATCGAAGCCATTCTAGGCAACAAGGACGCGGTCATCGCCGAGAGCGCTGACGTGCTGTACCACCTGCTTGTCCTGTGGGTCGCCTCGGACGTTGCGCCGCGCGATGTTTGGGCCGAGTTGCAGCGTCGGGAAGGCATCAGCGGCGTGGCGGAGAAAGCGTCCCGCGTGAAATCGTTGTCGGTTGCATCCGGGGTGGAAACCAAGAAAATCCCCTGACCCCACCCCGCGGAGAAGCATCATGACGGTCAGCGGCCTGCCACCCTATGACGATACCAACATCTTCGCCCGAATCCTGCGCGGCGAGATCCCGTCGCGAAAGGTCCATGAGGACGAATGGTCTCTGGCCTTCCATGACATCAACCCGCAGGCGCCCAC
>CAMBXJ010000267.1 GCA_945871455.1 Asaia bogorensis | reverse complement strand
CTCGAAGGACGCACCAGCCATGTCGCGCAGCCTGTCGATCCGCCATCCGGCGGGTTCGGGAAACCGAAACCGGCCATGATCATTGAAGCCCGCGGCGTCCATAAACATTTCGGCGCTCTGCACGTACTGAAAGGGGTTGACCTGCTGGTCGCGGAACGCGAACTCGTGTTCATCATCGGCCCGTCGGGATCGGGCAAATCCACCCTGCTGCGCTGCCTGAACCGGCTGGAGGAACCGTCCGCGGGCGCCATCGTCGTGGATGGAGTCGACATGTTGAGCCGGCGAACCGACATCAACCACGCCCGCCGGCGGATCGGAATGGTGTTCCAGTCCTTCAACCTTTACCCCCACATGACGGCGCTCGGGAATGTCACCCTGGCATTGCGCAAGGTGGCCGGGCTGTCGCGGCGGGATGCGGAGGCCGCCGGTCAGGCCGCTCTGGCCCGGGTCGGGCTGGCGGACCGCGCCGACCACCATCCCGGCCAGTTGTCGGGCGGGCAGCAACAACGCGTGGCCATTGCCCGCGCGATCGCACTGGAACCGCGGGTGATGCTGTTCGATGAACCAACCAGCGCGCTGGACCCGGAGCTTGTCGGCAGCGTGCTCGCCGTCATGCGTTCGCTCCGCGACGCCGGGATGACGATGGTGGTGGTTTCGCACGAAATGAACTTCGCCCGCGCGGCGGCAGACCGGGTGGTGTTCATGGATGACGGACGGATCGTTGAGCAAGGCCCGCCGACGCAGGTGCTCGGGGCACCGAAGCATGAACGGACGCGCGCGTTTATCGGGGAAATCGCGCGGGATTAGGGCGAAAGCCCCACCCTGGCCTTGCCGCCCATCCCCGGATATGCGTCACACCCACCATGCAGCCCCCAATCCACATCCTGGCCGCCACCGGGCGCACCGGCATCACGCTCGCCCGGACCCTGATCGCCGCCGGCCGCCGGATCGTTCCCATCGTCCGGGACCTCGACAAATGGCACCGCCTGGGCCTGCCCGGTGACGCACGCCAGGCCGACCTGATGGATCTCGCCATGTTGCGGATCGCCCTGCGCGACGCGGCAAGAATCGTCTCCTGCGCCCATGCGCGCCACACCAAGGCGATCGTCGCCAGCGCCCCGCCCGACGCGCAACTCGTCCTGCTGGGCAGCACCCGCAAGTTCACCCGCTGGCCGGACGATCATGGCAACGGCGTGTTGGACGGAGAAGCCGCGCTGCTCGCCTCCGGCCGCCGAGGCATCATGCTGCACCCCACCATGATCTATGGCGCCACCGGTGAAAACAACGTGCAGCGCCTCGCCGCCCTGCTGCGCCGGTTGCCGTTTCTGCCGCTGCCCGGCGGCGGCAAGGCGCTGGTGCAACCGATCCACCAGGACGACGTCACCAGGTGCATCGTCGCGGCGCTGGACCGCGATTGGGATGGCCCGAGCACCCTGATCATCGCCGGAGGCTCTGCCCACCCATACGTCGATTTCGTGCGTGCCATCGCCAGGGCGGCGGGCCTGCCGCCGCCTCGGATCATGCCCTTCCCCGCCGCGCCCCTGATCGCCGCCGCCGGGCTGACGCGATTCCTGCCGCTGCTTCCCACCGTGGAGCCGGCCGAAATCCGCCGCCTGCTGGAAGACAAGGCGTTCGATATCGGACCGATGCGCCAGACCCTGGGCATAGACCCCGTCACGTTGGACGAAGGCCTTGCGCGGACCTTCGCCACACCGCAACAATCCTGACCGCGCCAGGGAGGCCCTTATGCCGATCATCAACCGCATCGCCGAATTCCACCCCGAGATGACGGAATGGCGCCAGGATCTGCACGCCCACCCGGAACTGTCGATGCGGGAAACCCGCACCTCCGCCATGGTGCAGGACAAACTGCGCTCCTTCGGCGTGGACGAAATCATCACCGGCATGGCCACCACCGGCGTCGTCGGCGTCATCCGCAGCAACGGCAAATCGGGACGCGCCGTCGGTCTGCGCGCCGATATGGACGCGCTGCCCTTGCACGAGGAAACCGGCCTGCCGCATGCCAGCCTCACCCCCGGCGTCATGCACGCCTGCGGCCATGACGGCCACACCGCCATGCTGCTCGGCGCCGCCAAATACCTTGCCGAAACCCGCAACTTCGACGGCACCGTCTACGTGATCTTCCAACCGGCCGAGGAGTTCGAGGCGGGCGGCGATCGCATGGTGAAAGACGGGTTGTTCGATCGTTGCCCGATGGAGATGGTGTTCGGCCTGCACAACTGGCCGCAAGCCCCGCTGGGCCGATTCCTGTGGCGGGATGGCCCGATCATGGCCGCCGTTGCTTTTTTCGACATCACGATCACCGGCAAGGGCAGCCACGGCGCCTTCCCGCACCAGGGCATCGACCCGGTGGTGGTCTCGGCGCATATCATTACCGCATTACAAACAATTGTCGCCCGCACCATCGAACCGATCGAGGGCGGGGTCGTCTCGGTCGGGCACATTTCCGGCGGCGACGCCTACAATATCCTGCCGGAACGCGTGCAGATGAAAGGCACCGCGCGCTGGTTCAAGCCGGAGGTCGGACGCGCGATCGAGACCAGCATGCACCGGTTGGTCCACGGCATCGCCGAAAGTTTCGGTGCCACGGCGGAATTGCGCTTCAACCAGCACGCTCCGGCAACGATCAACGATCCGGAGGCGACCGCGTTGACCGTGCGGGCCGCAAACGCCGTGGCGGGCGAGGGCAATGTCCGGGAAATGCGCGCCCCCACCATGGGCGGCGAGGACTTCGCCTATATGCTGAACGCCAAGCAGGGTAGCTACATCATGCTCGGCGGCGGCAGCGGGCCGGACGCGCCGCTGCTGCATCATCCTTTGTACGACTTCAACGATGAGGTCCTGCCGATCGGCGCGTCCTATTGGGCCGCGCTGGCGGAGCAGTTTTTGGCGAAGGGTTGATTAGTCGCTCAGGACGGGAGGTTTGACGGACTGGCCGGGCGTCCTTCCAAGCCGCCCGAGGCCACAACCGCTCGGCTTTGGGCAAGAGGGGCGGCCTTCTTTGGAATGATCGATGGGCCGAGTCCGGGCATCCGGCCGTGCGTTGGCCCGAGTTGAGTCACCCTCGAACGCCAGCCGCCGTCGCGTCGCAAATCGAGAATTTTCGGGATGGGACGGGCGGCTTCTGTGCTGGATTATCCAGGTGTTCCGAAACCGGCCCCAACCCGGAGTAGAGAAAGGCAAGGAACCGGGCGCTTTCTCGATCGCCAATGACCGCTTTACCGGGGCTGCCAACCAAAGTTAGTCTGTTCCGACGTGCCGGAAACCCAAAAAATACGTTGGAGAAAATCATGCAACTCCCACTGACAGGCGGCTGCTTATGCGGCTCGGTGCGTTACCAGATCACCCAAGCGCCTGTCAGAGTATATACGTGCCACTGCACCGACTGCCAGCGCGCCACTGTCAGCGCATTCTCGATCGGTGTTGTTGTGCCAGCGGGGGCTTTCCATTTGACTGGCAAGGAACTTCAGGGCGCTCCGGGCGGCGTCACCGCTGGCGGGCGGCCAAAAACGCGCTGGGTATGCCCAGATTGCGGGATATGTATTTGTGGGGGACCTAAATTCGGTACCGAGCCGCCGGGCAACCAGCGGATCGTGCGGGGCGGGACGCTGGATGACACATCGTGGCTACGGCCAACGACGCATCTCTGGACCCGAAGCAAGCAGCCTTGGGTTGTGCTGCCGGAAGGGGATGAGATTTTCGAAACAACGCGGGATAGTGGTTAATGTCCGTTCGGAAACTTGCAGGCATCGTATTTGCCACAAGCCTGCTGCTTTGTCCGGTCACTGGTGTGGCGCAAGCACCGCAGCCAGGTTGGATAACTGATCCCCGGACCAGTTGCAGGGTCTGGAACCCAAGTCCACAGCCGAGCGAAACCATAACCTGGTCGGGCAGTTGCCAAAATGGCCTTGCGATGGGTCAAGGCGTCCTGCAGTGGTTCGGAAGCGGTCGCCCAAGCGGACGGTATGAGGGGGAGTTTCGCGACGGCAAGAACTCCGGTCGCGGCGTCCACACCTGGGCCAACGGCGACCGCTACGAGGGGGCATGGCGCGACGCCGAGCGCTCCGGTCGCGGTGTCTTCACCTGGCCCAACGGCCACCGCTACGAGGGAGAGTATCGCGACGACAAGCGCTCCGGTCGCGGCGTCTACACCTGGCCCAACGGCGACCGCTACGAGGGGGAGTATCGCGACGCCAAGCGCTCCGGTCGCGGCGTCTACACCGAGGCCAACGGCGACCGCTACGAGGGAGAGTGGCGCGACGGCAAGCCGAACGGCATAGGGCAGGGAGTGATCTCAAGCCGTGTCTACAACGGCTTTTGGACGAACGCGTGTTTCAAGGACGGCAACAGGCGGGCCGCGATAATCGCCGATCTGGCCTCTTGTCCCTGACTCCCACACATCAAGACTTTCGGATATTTCCGGCCTACCCGGTGGCAATCACCGACCGCCAACCATTGACGCCGGGCGGGCAAATGACGGGGCCACAGACCAAGGCCCCTTCGCGCGATCTGGCGCGGTGCGGCGTCGGGGGCTTTTGTTGGCAGCCAATCGCCCCGGTGGTTTCGGGCGCGCCAACCGTGTATCGTGAAAGCGTCATCCGGCGGGCGCGGCGATCGTGCCGGACCGGATCAACCCCGCGAAGGACGCGTGAGAATGGACACCGCCCCGGTCGATATTCTGACCCGCTATCCGGTGCCTCGGCATCGCCTGAGCAGGCGCGATTACTATCGCCTGGGCGAGGCCGGCGTCTTGGGCGAGGGTGATCGCGTCGAGCTCCTGGAAGGGCAATTGGTCGATATGTCACCGATCGGGCCGCGCCACGCGATCGTCACCGAAAACCTGAATGAACTCTTGGTCACCGGTTTTGCCGGCCGCGCCCGGATCCGCTGTCAGAATCCGGTGGTGCTGGACGATGGGTCGGAACCGCAACCGGACTTCGCCTTGGTCCGGCGGCCGTGGCGCGGCTACCCGGCCACGCACCCAGGACCCGACGACATCTTCCTGCTGATCGAGGTAGCGGACAGCAGCCTTGACTTCGACCGTACGGTCAAACTGGAACTCTACGCTCGGGCGGGGATCCGGGAGTTCTGGATTGTCGATCTGACGGCCGACTTGGTGCTGGTGCACCGGCACCCCTCGGGTGGAGTGTATGGTTCGGTGGTCCGGGTCCAAGCGCCGGGCGCGCTCGACGTCGAGGCGCTGCCGGGGGCGACGATCCCGGTTGCGGGGGTCTTTGCGTAGGGGCGGCTGCAACGGTTGGGTGCCATGCCAGACCGCCACAACAATGACCCACCACCGGCCCGCCCCTCGTCATTGCCGGACTTGATCTGGCAGCCCGCGCTTCAACGGCAGCGGGCGGGTTGCCGGATCAAGTCCGGCAATGACGGAGAGGCGAGTACTCGATCCCGCAATTTTGGTTCGCACCCGGCGACAACCGCTGTCATTGCGAGCGCAGCGAAGTAATCCAGGGCAACCAACAGGATCGATAGTGGCAGGCCCCCGGATTGCTTCGCCGCGCTCGCAATGACAGAGACGACCCATAGGCCAGTGGTTAGGGCGGTAGGTATTAAGGGGCGCGCACAAATAATCGCCGCAGCTGGATGCACCACACCTCTCGGTCATTGCCAGGCTCGGCCCGGCAGCCCGCGCCTTCACGGCCTTGGCGTACGTCTTGCCGCCGGCGGCGCCGGCATCGCGGATCGGCCGGCACTACGCCGAACCGGTCACCGCGGAATGTTCGCCGATCGTCACCGTATGGCTCGACAGCGCGTTGATCAGGTCACGATTGTGGCTGGCCAGCAGCACCGCCATGCCGTCCGCCGCACACCCGGCGATCAGGGACGCGACGTCACGTTGCGTCAGCGGATCAAGGCGTGAGGTCGGTTCATCGGCGAACAGAAACGCCGGGCGAGCCAGCATCGTCCGCGCCAGGGCCAATCGTTGCAATTCTCCACCCGAAACCGCTTGGGGCAGGCGATCCAGCAACGCGAGAGACAACCGCAGCCGAACCAGCAGCGGCTCCAGCAACCGGTCCAACTCCCCCCGCGCCTGGCCCAGCGTCGCCAGAACATCCGCCATCGTCGCGCGGATCGGCCGCCACGGGGCAAACATGGCGCCAGGGTCCTGGTAGAGCTTCTGTCGGGAACCGGGGCGTATCGGCACCGACCACCCCAGGGTGCCCGCGGCCAGCGGGCGCAGGCCGAGCATGACATCGCCCAGTGTCGTCTTGCCGCTGCCGGAAGCCCCCCACAGCCCGACGATCTGCCCGCGTGCCACGGACAGGTCCAGCCG
>CAMBXJ010000266.1 GCA_945871455.1 Asaia bogorensis | reverse complement strand
TTCGAAGCCACCACTCTGAACATTCCCGAAGACGATCCCCTGGCGAACATGCCGGAGGAAGAAGGCCGCACCCGCCCGGTCGTCATCCTGCGCCTGCGCACCGATAACGGGATTGAGGGCATCGGCCTGACCTTCTACGGCGGCAAGATGACCGGCAGCCTGCGCAAGGCGGTCGATGAACTCGCCGAACTGACCATCGGGGAAGACCCGATGCGGATCGAGCATATCACCCGCAAGCTGCGCCTCGCCGCCGGGGATTCGGCGGGTCCGGGCGGGATCTTCATGCTGGCGATCTCGGCGATCGACATCGCGCTGTGGGACATCAAGGGCAAGGCGCTGGATCAGCCGCTGTGGAAGCTTTTGGGTGGACACCGGGATCGGGTGCCGACCTACGCGTCCGGCTCGCTCCGGCGCGGGCTGACCGACAATCAGGCGCAGCGCGCGGCGCAGATACTGGTCCAGAAGGGCTTCACCGAGATGAAGACCCAGATGGCCCTGCCCGGCAACCCGACCGTCGCCGAGGAAATCCGCCGCGTCCGCGTCGTGCGCGAGGCCATCGGGCCGGACATCAAGCTGATGTGCGACATCAACCAGCGTTGGCGGCCCGAGCAGGCCATCGATATCGGCAGCCGCGTCGCCGATGTCGGCCTGTTCTGGCTAGAGGACGTGACCGCGCATGACGACTATGCCGGCCTGGCGCGCGTCACGGCGGCGCTGTCCACCCCGATCGCCGGTGGCGAGTATGTGTGGGGCATCGTGCCGTTCCGCCACATGATCGAGGCTCGGTCCGTGGACATCGTGATGGTCGATATCGTCCGCGTCGGCGGTGTGACGCAGTGGATGAAGGTCGCCGGCATGGCGGAGGCGTTCAACCTGCCGATCGTCAGCCACGTGATGCCGGAAATCCTGGTGCATGTGGTCGCCGCCGCCCCGAACGGGCTGACGGTCGAATACATGCCCTGGATGCTGGCCCTGTATGAGGAAACCCCGGCCATCGAGAACGGCATGCTCGTACTGCCAAACAAGCCGGGGCTCGGTCTCAAGTTCGATGAGAAGGCGGTCGCGGCGTTCCGCGCGGGGTAATCGAGCGGCGTTCCGCGCGGGGTAAACTGAGCGGCGTTCCGCGCGGGGTAAGCGGATTGGCGAACGGGGGCGTGTCTTGGTTGGATCGGCCCCGTTCCCTGTCCCATCGGCAGCCGGCTAGGGGGACGGTGGCGCGCGCGGCTCAACCTGAGACACGACCCGCTTGACGCGAAGACCGCCACTTGCTATCAATATCAATATCAAATGGCGGTGAGGCAAAGGATCCGACATGACGACCCAACAGGTGCTGCTCCGCCTGCCAGACGATTTAGTGCGACGGTTCAAGCAGTCCGTGCCCACGCGGGAGCGTAGCGCGTTCGTGCGACACTTGCTGGAAGCCGCGTTGCCGCCCGAAGGTGGCGACCACGACCCATTGTATCTGGCCGCCCTCGCGGTGGAGCGCGACATCGCGCTGACCGAGGAGATGGGGGTCTGGGAGACGGCCACACTGACCGACGGCCTGACCGTCGAGGACCCTCCCGCGCGGCCCAAGTGAATGGCACGCACGCCCGAGGCGCCCGTATCGGCCGGACCGCGGCGTGGGTCGATCTGGTGGGTCGACCTCGATCCGACGCGCGGGGCGGAAATCCGCAAGACGCGTCCGGCCCTGGTCCTGAGTGCTGATGCCCTGAACCGCGTACGACGGACGGTGGTCATTGTGCCGCTGTCGACCGGACCGGAGCCGCGGCCGCCCATCGTGGTTGTGGTGCCGTCGGCGGGTGTGGGGTCTGTGGCTGTATGCGACCAGGTGCGAGCGGTGGATCGGGCGCGACTGACCCGGATGGTGGGGACCCTGTCCATGGAGGACCTGCGGGCGGTTGAAACCGGTGTGAGGGCGGTGCTGGTGCTTTGACCCTGGGCCACAAGGCCGCCCCGCTCGGCCTCACCGGGATAATGGCGCCGGTCGCGGTCATGCGGTGGGCGGCGCCGTGTCGCACATGGTTCCGAGGGGTCGGAGTACGGCCGCCTAATCAAACCCCGGCCGCGGCACCGTGCTCATCAACGTCCGCCCGAACGCCCCGTCCACGCAGATATCCTCCCCGTTCACATACCCGGCCCGCTCGCTGGCCAGATAGATCACGACCTCGGCGATATCGTCCGGCGTCGCCACCCGGCGCAGCGGGATCGCGTTCGCCCGCTTCTCTGCCACCCCGGGGGCCAGATAGAACGCCTCGCTCATCGGCGTGCGGACCAGGCCGGGGCTGACCACGTTGCTGCGCACGCCTTGCGGCCCCCATTCCAGCGCGATCTGCTGGGACAGCATCACCACACCCGCCTTACTGACGGAGTAGGCGCCGCTCGCCGCCTGCGGGAACCGTGACGCGATCGAGGCGATATGCACGATCGCCCCCTTGCCGCGTGCCAGCATCCCTTGCCCGAACGCCTGCGAACACAGGAAATATCCGGTCAGATTGACCGACATCAGCCGGTTCCATTCGTCCAGGCTGAGGCTGGCCAGCGGCCCGGGTCGCAGGATGCCGGCATTGTTGACCAGGATGTCCACCTGCCCGGCCTGCGCTGCCGCGGCACGGACACTGGCTTCGTCGGCAATGTCGCAGGCGATCGCCCGCGCTTCCACACCGACCGCCCGCAACTCGGCGAGGGTCTTGTCGCAGCCGGCCATGTCGCGATCCAGCAGGATCGGCGTCACGCCCAGCTTTGCCAGCCCCACTGCGACGGCTCGCCCGATCCCGCCGCCGCCGCCCGTGATCGCCGCTGTCTTGCCGGAAAGGCCGAGCCAATTTGTCATAGGGGAGTGTCCTTGGAGGTGGGGGCGGGGGCGCACCCGATCAGCGTTCCGCCATAACGCCCCCCTCGGTGGTTAGGCAATCCTGGTCGTGCGACCAACGGAGCCGCTGCTTGCCGCATATCGATCGAGCAGTGGCATGATAACCCGTCGCGGTCGGAAGCTGCCACCCATGGGTCCACGCCCCCGGCCCTCACGCCATCCCGGCCGAAACCGGTATCACCCCAGGACGCCCGTCGCCCAATGATCGCGGCATCCGGTCAGGCTCGGCCGCAAACAATTCGCCGCCGCACCCAATCATTGCCGTCGTCAAGACTTTGTTAACCATTGGCGGCGTAACCCTGCGGTGTGGTCCGGCTCGACCCAAGCCGAAGCCCAGCCTACCCAACCAGGCCCTTTGGAATCGCACAATGCCGCCTGCCCCGCTGCCTTGGAACGAGGTCGATCGCCTTGAAGCGCTCCAGTCCTATGAAATCCTCGACACCCCATGCGAGGCCAGCTTCGACAATATCGCGGGTCTGGCCGCGTGGCTGACGGCCTGCCCGATTTCCCTGGTTTCCCTGGTTGACCAGGATCGGCAATGGTTCAAGGCTCGCCATGGCCTGAACATGACGCAAACTCCCCGCGACCAGGCGCTTTGCGCGCATGCGATCATCGATCCGACACGGCCGTTGGTCGTCCCCGATGCGACCCAGGATGCCCGGTTCGCCGATAGCGAACTCGTGACCGGGCACCCCGCTATCCGGTTCTACGCGGGCATCCCGCTGGTCAGCCCGGACGGTTTCCCGCTGGGCACGCTCTGCGTCCTCGACCAGACCCCGAGGCAGTTGGCACCCGACGTGCTGAACGCGTTGGCGGTGCTGGCGCAGTCGGTTACAACGAACCTCGACCTGCATCGATCCATGCGGCGGATGCAGCGGATCGCGTTGACCGATGGCCTGACCGGCCTGCCGAATCGGCGCGCCTTCATGGAGGCCCTGAGCCAGAGCATCGCCCGCCAGCGCCGTGACAGCCAACCTTTTTCGGTCCTGTATCTCGATCTGGACGGTTTCAAGCAGATCAACGACCAGCATGGGCACGCGGGCGGCGATCGCGTCCTGACCGAGGTTGCCGACGTCCTGCGGTCCTCCGTGCGGCGGACCGACACGGCCGCGCGGATTGGTGGAGACGAATTCGCGATCGTTCTGGTGGGCGGAGATGGCGCCGAGGCATCGCTGGTTGGCGAGCGCCTGCGCGTCCGGGTCGAACAGCGCATGACCGCCAATCAATGGGCGGTGACGGCGTCGATCGGCGCGGTCAGTTTCATGACGCCGCCCAAGAGCGAGGAAGCCGCCTTGGCGGTGGCCGACGCGCTGCTGTACCACGCCAAGGCGTCGGGCAAGAACAAGGTGCTGTCCAGCGACTACCCGGCCGCCGGCAGTCTGGGCACGCCCCCGCGGATCACGGCAACCCCGGCCGTTGTCGTGCCATAGGTTCCTCGGCTATCCGACCAGTGTGCCTACCCCTTCGATGACCGCGTCCCAGTCATCCACATTGCGATCCTGGGGCGCGATCAGCAGATGCTCCACCCCGATCGCCGCGTAGCTGTCCACCAGCGCCCGCAGGACGCCGCGGTCCGTGCCATCCCACTGCACCCGCATCGACACCGTGAAGTCCTTGCCCGGTCGGCCCGCTCGCAGCCGATCGATCAACGGGGCGGCCTCGGCCGGCGTGTGACCGCTGCCATGCCAGCCGTCGCCGATGCGGATGGTGCGCTTGATGGCGGCATCGGAACTGCCGCCGAACCACAGCGGGATGGGGCTGACGGGCATCGGCGTCATCGTCATCCCCTCGATCACCGCCGGGATATAGCGGCTTTTGAACGTCACCGGGTCTTCCGACCAGACGGCGCGCATCATCGCCAGGCCTTCGTCCAACCGCCGCCCACGCTCCTTGAACGGCACGCCCAGGGCGGCGAATTCCGGCTCCAGCCAGCCGGAGCCGGCGCCCAGGATCAGCCTCCCCTCCGAGAAGTTATGCAACGTGGCCAACTCCTTGGCCAAGGGCAGCGGGTGGCGCATCGGCAACACCAGGACGGACGTGCCCAGCTTGACCCGCGTGGTGACCGCGGCGGCCCAGGTCAGGCTGAGCACCGGATCGAAGAACAGCGGCGAGCGGGGGAATTTGTCGCGTGGAACGATGATGTGCTCGCTGACCCAGACGTCTTCCAGACCCAGCGCCTCGGCCCGTTCCGCGTGGCGCCGGACCAGGGCGGGGGTCGCCTGGTCGCCCGCATGAGGCAAATGGATGCCGTATTTCATGGACTTTTCCCTTGTATCGGCGTGATCGATCGGGCAGCCCACGGCATGCCGTCCGATGATGACAGGCCGACGGACTTTATCGGCGGGGTGGCGTTCGGCGGAGGGCGGATCAGGGGCCCCTCGCCAGGCCGGTCAGCTCGGGTCGGCGGTAAGCCCCGCCGCGGCAATCCCGGCCAAAGCGGCGGCCTCGTCATTGTCGGAGGTATCGCCTGTGACGCCGACCGCGCCAATGAAGCCGCCCTCGCCCTTGATCAGCACGCCCCCCGCGACCGGGATCAGCGAGCCACCCACGGCATGGGTCACCGCGGCGACGAAATGCGGGCGTTCCTCGGCACGCTTGCCCAGGGTGCGCGAACCGACGCCCATCGCCAGCGCGCCATGCGCCTTGCCGATCGCGATGTCGGACCGCCGCAGCGATGTGCCGTCCTCCGCCGCATAGGCTTTCAGCACGCCGCGCGCATCCAGCACGACCACCCCCATGGGAGCGAACTTGTTGGCACGGGCATGCGCCAGGGCGGCGGTGACGATGGTCTGGGCCTGGGCGAGGGTCAGTGCGGCCATGAGAGAGCTTCCTTTGTCGTTTGTATTGAAGGTGGTGTCGTGTCGGGACTCCGAGGGGGGCATCACGTCGGAACCGCGTGGGTGGTGTCCTGTCGGGACTGCCTACAGGAACGTCCCGTCGGGATCACCGTTAAACATCACCCGCCCGACTGCCTCGAAATGCGAGTCGCGGGACTGTATCTGTTGCGACAGGGTGTGAATGTCGCGGAACCGCCGCTCGAACGGGGTGCCGGGGAAAATGGCCGAGGTGCCGGCGGCCTTGAAGACGTAATCCGCCACCTCGACCGAGATCTTGATCGCGTGTGCGCATCCCAGCCTTACCCGCGCCCGATCGGCGGCGCCGATGGGTTCGACATCGTCCGCGTGATCCCACACATCCTTCAGCGTTTCGATCAGATAGGCGCGCGCGGCGCCCAGATTGGCTTCCCGATGCGCGACATCCGCCTGCACCGATGGGCTGTCGGCCAGTCGAGGCAGGCCCCGCGGCACTTTCTCGCCGGCCAATTCGACGAAGGCGTCCAGCATGGCGCGCGCGATCCCGAAGGCCACGCCGGCAACGCCCACCGCATACAGGCCCTGCATCGGGAACGCATAGAGCGGGCCGGGGTCGCGGCGCAGGCTGGGGTCT
>CAMBXJ010000265.1 GCA_945871455.1 Asaia bogorensis | reverse complement strand
TCCGGCGTGCTGCAGTGCACACCCGGCGCCTTGTTCATCATCTCCACGACCATGTTACGGCGCTGCTCGAACACCTTGCGCATGTCCTCGACCGTGTCCTGCTGGCCGATCAGCGCTTCCACCGCGGCGGCCATGGCGATCGAGTTCGGGTTCGACGTCGATTGGCTCTGCAACTTGTCCATGGCCTTGATCAGCGCCACCGGTCCGCCGGCAAACCCGATGCGCCAGCCGGTCATCGCATAGGACTTGGACACGCCATGCACGGTCAGGGTGCGGTCCTTCAACCGAGGCTCCACCGCCACGATGGTGCCCGGCTTGAACCCGTCATAGGCCAGCTTGTCGTAGATATCGTCGGTCAGCACCCAGACATGCGGATGGCGCATCAGCACTTCGCAGATCGGCTTCAGTTCTTCCGCGCTATAGGCCGCGCCCGTCGGGTTGCACGGGTTGTTCAGCATGAACCAGCGGGTCTTCGGGGTGATCGCGGCTTCCAGATCCTCGGCCCGCAGCTTGAAGCCGTTGTTCTGCCCGCAGGGAACCAGGACCGGCTTGCCGTCGGCCAGGGTCACGATATCCGGATAGCTGACCCAGCACGGGCTGGGGATCACGACCTCGTCCCCCGCGTTCAGGGTGGCGATCATGGCGTTGAACAGCACCTGCTTGGCGCCGGTCGAGATGATG
Source organism: Asaia bogorensis (assembly GCA_945871455.1). Classification (GTDB taxonomy): domain Bacteria; phylum Pseudomonadota; class Alphaproteobacteria; order Acetobacterales; family Acetobacteraceae; genus Rhodopila. The sequence continues at coordinate 5,660 of CAMBXJ010000265.1, read as the reverse complement.
ATCTCCTCCGGCTTGTAGTCGATGCCGCTGTCGCGCCTGAATTTCTCCGCCACGGCTTTTCGCAAGGCCGGCGTGCCCGACACATCCGTGTATTTCGTCTCGCCCGCCTCGATCGCCCGGATGGCCGCGTCCTTGATATTGCGGGGGGTGTCGAAATCCGGCTCGCCCTGCGACAGGCTGATCACGTTTTTCCCCTCGGCGATCATTTTGCGCGCCACGGTGGAAATCGCGATGGTCAGGCTGGGCTGGATACGGTCGAGACGTTCGGCGGTAAGGGACATGATGGGTTGGTTCCCGAGGCGGGTGTCAAAGAAGAAGCGGGCGGGGGGAAAGCAAGCGGCGAAACCTAGCCAAATGGGGGGGACGGGGCAACCACTGCCCGTGATGATTGGTCGCGGGGCTGCTGCGCGGCGATGTCAAATGAAGGATAAAGGACACGGGTTCCCGGATTTGGGGTGTCACCGAAATGCCCGAGCATGCAGCGGCCGAGGACAGCGGCCCCACGGTCAACGCAGGGATCAGCGCAGTTCGGCAACCGCCCGAGCCGCGTTCTGGCCGCTGATCCAGGCACCGGCGACCGTGCTGGCCAGCGGCACGTGGCAGGCCTCCCCCGCGAACATCAGGTGCCCATCCCCGACCGGCTCGCCCAACCGGTCCCGCGCTTCCGCCTGTCCGGGGACCGCGTAGGAATAGGCGCCACGCACCCAGGGATCCGCGTCCCAGCGGGTCACCAGGCGCCCGCCGCCGGCAAACAGCCGATCGACCCGGCCGCCGAACAGCGCCCGCAATTGGGCCAGAGCGAAATCCGCCACCGCCGCATCCCCCGCGCGGGCCAGGTCATGCGCGATCGTGCCGCCGATCCAGCCTTGCACATAATCGCGCCCGAACGGCCAGCATTGGAACGGCATCAGGGTGGGGTCCTGGCCGGTCACCTGGCGATCCACCGAACAATGCAGCGGAACGTCCAGCCGGTCCGCGCCCATCGCGCGCAACGCGACCTTCAAGGCCAGCCCCATGGGCAGGGCGGCAATCGCCTCCGTCACGTGCGCGGGCAAGGCCGGGTCGAACACCAACGCGCCGGAAGCCAGGACGCCGGTCGAGACCGTCACGATGCAGGCTCCGGCGGTCAGGGATCCCGTTGGCGTGTCCACCGCGACGCGTCCCGCCGGCCCACCCCAGCGCACACGCAGGACCGGGGTGTTCAGCCTGATATCCAGCCCGTCCCCCAATCGCCGCCGAACGAAGGCGCCGACCCCGCCTTCCGGCACCAGGTTGGTGCCGCCCAGGGCATTCCGCCGCCAGTCCCGCGCGCTGAACCGGTCCGCGTCCACCGTGCAGATGACCGGGCCTTCCCAGGCCTCGACCGTCCGCGCCCAGGGATCGTCCGGCAGGTGCCGCGCGATTTCCGACAGCGCCACGTCGCCGTGCGCGGCCAGCAGCCGGTCGGCCATCGCCTCGTAACGGACCCAGGCGCCATCATAGGCGGCCAACTCGTCCGGGGTGGCGAGCCGACCGTCCACGAAAGTCCGCTCCATGCGCAGATCGTCGGAACGGAGCAAGGTTTCGCCCCTCGCCCGCGCGATATCCACCAGCGGATTATGTTCGGCGTCGTGCAGCCAGAACGCGCCCATGTCGAACCAGGCGCCGCCCAGGGCGTCCGGGCAGGTGGTCCAGGCCCGACCGCCGATGCGATCGGATGCTTCCAGGACCACGCAGGACCGGCCGGTGTCGCGCAACGCGGTGGCCGCGCCCAGGCCGGCGAGCCCGGCCCCGATCACCACGACATCGGTATCGGGCATGGTCGGCATCGGTGTCCCCGGTCGGTTGCGCGGTCAGGGTCCCCGCTTCCACCGGGTTCCGCAAGGCCCGAGTGGCGGATGTATCAACCGAGCAGACGCACGACCTCCGCCGCCGGTTGCTTCACCAGGGCATCATAATCCCGCATCAGGGCTTCGGTGATGGCCCCGGGCGCGTAGGCATGGCTGCCGATGCTGCGCACCGCGGTGACCTCCGCCGCGGTGCCGGCCAGAAACACCTCCGTCGCCCGGGCGATTTCCGACGCCTCGATCGGGCGCTCCACCACCCGCATCTGGTGCCGACGCGCCAGCCCCATGACCGTGCGCCGGGTGATGCCATCCAGGAACCCCTCCGGCCGAGGCGTATGCAGGTCGCCATCGATCACCAGGAAAATATTGGCCCCCGTGGTCTCGGCCACCAACCCGCGCCAGTCCAGCATCAGCGCGTCGGCGCACCCTTCCGCCTCCGCCGCCTGTTTGGCCAGGGTGCCAATCGTATAAAGCCCGGTGCATTTCGCCGCGGTCGGCGCGGTATCCGGGGCCGGGCGCCGCCACACTGCCTCCGCCACCCTGATCCCCCGCATCCGATCGGCCGCGTAATAGCTCGCCCACTCCCAGGCCGCGATCGCGAGATGGGCCGACGTGCCGGCCGGAGACACCCCAAGCGCCTCTGACCCACGCCAGGCGATCGGGCGGACATAGGCGTCGGTCAGTCCGTTTGCCGCCACGACGGCCGCACAGGCCGCGTCGATCTGGTCGGCGGACCAGGGGATTTCGAAACCCAGCACGCGGGCCGAGGCATGCAGGCGATTGGTATGATCGCGCAGGCGGAAAATCGTGCCGCCATAAGACCGTTCGCCTTCGAACACGCCGCTGGCATAGTGCAGTCCATGCGTCAAAACATGCAGACGCGCGTCTCGCCAGGGCACCAGCGCGCCATCGAACCAGATCCATCCATTCCGATCGTCGAAAGGAACTGCCGTCATGACCGCCATCTCCGTCATTAAATTGCTGAAACCTCGGCTGTGATAAAACGCGATGCCATTTGAGTCAACAATACTGTCCTAATGAACCCCTCCCGCCCCGGCATGCCTGCCATGCCCCGATCGACAGACGCCGAGTCGCGATCAGACCGGCCGGCCCCCCCCGGCGCGCGAACGCCTGGCGATTCCCCCCCCCGCGCGCCGGCGCGTGATTCACCCGGCGCGCTGGCGCGGGAATCCCCGGGTGAACACCCGGTCCCCGAACCCGACATCCGCCTGGCGCAGGATTTGCTGTTCTTCGCCTATCGCGACTTCACCAACGCCGCCGATGTAATCCTGGAGGAACTCGGGCTGGGGCGAGCCCATCACCGCGCCTTGCATTTTATCGGGCGAAATCCACGAATCACCGTCTCCGATCTGCTATTGATCCTGCGCATCACCAAGCAGTCGCTGGCGCGCGTCCTGGGCGCATTGGTGGAACAAGACTACGTGGCGCAAACCCAGGGGCCGGACGACCGCCGCCAACGACTGTTGACCCTGACCGAAAAAGGGGCAGCCCTGGAACGGCGCCTGTTCGAACGCCAGGTAGAACGCCTGGCTCCGGCCTTCAGCCAGGCCGGTCCCGCGGCGGTGGACGGATTCAGGACCGTCATGCGGGCCATCATGGATCAGACGGCGCGCGACTACATGGATAACGGAGGTGGCGATGGCCGATGATTCTCACATCCTGGTGGTCGAGGACAACGCGCCGTTGCGCGAACGTCTGGCACGCTATCTCTCGGGCGAGGGTTTCCGCGTCACCACCGCCGCCGACGCGACGGAAGCCCGCGCCAAACTGCGCGCCATCAACCCGGACCTGATGGTGCTGGACGTCATGATGCCCGGCGAATCGGGACTGCAACTGACCGAGGCCCTGCGCAAGGAACAGCAGAGCGACATGCCCGTGCTGCTGCTGACCGCCCGCGGCGCGCCGGAAGACCGCATCGCCGGCTTCGAGGCCGGTGCCGACGACTATCTGGGCAAACCCTTCGAACCGCGCGAACTGGTGTTGCGCATCCGGGCGCTGCTGCGCCGAGCGCCGCCCCCGCCGCCGGACGCGCCGACCGGGCCATTGCGGTTGGGTTCGGCGGAATTCGACCTGGAACGCGGGGAGTTGCGCGATCCCAAGGGGCCCATCCGCCTGACCGGTGGCGAAGCCGCCCTGCTCGCCGCCCTGGCCGCGCGCCCGCACGAAGTCCTGTCGCGCGAAGAACTCGCGGCAAGCCTGAGCATGGACGAAACCGGGGAACGCGCCATCGACGTGCAGGTGACCCGCCTGCGCCGCAAGATAGAGGCCGATCCGCGTGAGCCGCGCTTCCTGCACACCGTCAGGGGCCGCGGCTATGTTCTGAAACCCGGCGTCTGACGCGACCATGCGCGCCCGTGTCCCGGTCGCTCGCTGGTTCAAGCGCCTGCTCCCGCGGTCCCTGCTTGGTCGCAGCCTGTTGATGATCCTGGTGCCGCTGCTCAGCCTGGAAGCGGTGGCATTGCAGATCTTCTACGGAAGCCATCTGGACGTGGTGTCGCGCCGCTTTTCGGCCGCCATCGCCGGGGAAATCGGCGCCACCATCGACCTTCTGCGGCGTTTCCCGGACGAGGACGACAGGGACTGGATTTTGCGGACGGCGCACCAGCAATTCAATCTTATCATGCGATTGCAGCCTGGGGCGACGCTCGAACCATCCAGACGGGTCAACGTGCTGGGACCGATGGACGACGATATGGCGTTCATCCTGACCGAAAAATTCTCGGTGCCGATGACCATGGACTGGACGTCGGACCCACGCTCCGTGCTGGTGCGCCTGGAACTGCCCGAAGGCGTGCTGGACATCACCGCGCCCCGCAAGCGGCTCTATACCAGCACCATCTACCTGTTCGTCGGTTGGCTGGCCGGAACCGCGATCCTGTTGTTCATCATCGCCGCCGCGTTCATGCGCATCCAGGTGCGCGCCATCCGGCGATTGGCCAGCGCCGCGGAGGCATTCGGGGTCGGCCGTGATATACCACTCATTCGCCCGGAAGGCGCGACCGAGGTGCGCCAGGCCGCCGCCGCCTTCAACCGCATGCAGGAGCGCATCCGCCGCTTTTTGGCGCAACGGACCGAAATGCTCGCGGGCGTTTCGCACGATCTGCGCACACCGCTGACCCGCCTGCGCCTGACCATCGCCATGCTGCCCACCAACGAGGACCTCCGCCAGGACGTCACCGACATGACGGCCGATATCGAGGAAATGGAGCGGATGGTGAGCGGATACCTCGCCTTTGCCCGTGGTGAGGGCACGGAACAGGCTCAGCCCGTCGATCTGTCCTCGGTCCTGGAGGACGTCGCCGCGGGGGCACGCCGAGCGGGTGCGCGGGTGGAGGTGACGGCACCGGATGGGCTGACCTTGCCGTTGCGGGCCGACGCGATGCGGCGGGCGATCACCAACCTGGTCGACAACGCCCGTCGCCACGCCCACCGGATCGCGATGGCCGCCTCGCAGCAGGACCGCACCGTGTCGGTCACGGTCGATGACGATGGCCCCGGGATACCCGCGGACCGTCGGGAAAGCGTGTTCCGCCCGTTCGAAACCGACGCCACCGGCGGCACCGGTCTGGGCCTGACGATCGCGCGGGACATCGTGCGCGCCCATGGCGGTGACATCCTGCTGGAGGATAGCCCCTTGGGAGGATTGCGCGCGCGCATCCGCCTGCCGGTGTAGGGTTTTACCTATCCGGTCGCCCCCGATCGCATTCACATATCCCGCCGACGGAGAAGATCCTCCTCCTCCCCTTGCGGGAGGGGGTTGGGGGGAGGGGTTACAAGCAATATCCATGTGTAATGACCCCTCCCCCCGCCCCC
>CAMBXJ010000264.1 GCA_945871455.1 Asaia bogorensis | reverse complement strand
CCGTGCCCGAGCGTGGCCTACCCGCCGGCGCTGTCATGCTGATGGGTGCGATGCTCGCGGTCGGCTTTTACGTCGGTTGGTACCGCCTGTCCGGCGAAGGTAAGCTGCCGGCGGAGACAGCGATCGCCGTTCCCGAGCGGCTGGCATCTCTGGCTGATCAAGCGATTCCGGCAAAACAGCATCCGCCTGTCCTGGCCAATAGCCCGACGACGCAAGGTCCCACCCTGGCGCTGGAACCCCAACCATCGCCGCCGTCCATATCGCCGAGTTCCGCCGCCGCGGCCCCGGTTAGCGCCCAGCCCGCGCTAGCAATTCAAAGTGCGTCGTCCGATCAGACCCGCATCGTTCTGATAGCAAGTGCTGACAGCTGGATTCAGGTGCGCGACCGAGCCGGTACCATACTATTGAACCGGGTACTAAAGCCCGGCGAAACATGGCCGGTGCCGCCGAAAACCAGCCTGCTGATGACCACGGGCAACGCGGGTGGCACGGAATTACTGGTGGATGGAGTCGTCATGCCCAGCCTTGGCCAACCCGGCATGGTGCGTCGCGACCTCGCGCTTGATCTGGATGTGATCAAGGAGGGCAAGCTTGGCCTCCAACCCGCGCCGATGCGCGCCCACCAATAGAACTCGGTGCTAGGCTAACGTCCTCGCCCCGCGCCGACCAATCCAATTGGGACGTGATACCGCCTTCAATCCCTGACGGTGCGACCTGCATACGGAGAACCTGTTATGAGCTATCGGCCCTACCAGGACATTTCACGCCGCAAATCCAGACGGGTCTATGTCGGCCAGGTGCCCGTAGGCGATGGCGCGCCGATAACCGTGCAGACCATGACCAACACGCTGACGACCGATGTCGAGGGGACCGTCGCCCAGATTCGACGATCCCAGGTTGCCGGGGTGGATATCGTCCGCGTGTCTTGCCCGGATCGAGACAGCGCACTCGCGCTGAAGGACATCGTCAAACAGGTCGACGTGCCGATCGTGGCTGACATCCATTTCCACTACCGTCGAGCGATCGAGGCCGCCGAGAGCGGCGCCGCTTGCTTGCGTATCAACCCCGGCAATATCGGCAGCGACGAACGCGTGAAGGAGGTCGTCAAGGCGGCCCGCGACCACGGATGTTCCATGCGGATCGGCGTTAACGCTGGGTCGCTGGAGAAGCACCTGCTGGAGAAATATGGCGAACCCAATCCGGAAGCGCTGGTCGAGAGTGCCCTGTACCACGCCAATATCCTGCAGCAGCACGACTTTCATGACTTCAAAATCAGCGTGAAGGCGTCCGACGTGTTTCTGGCGGTAGCCGCCTATCAGCAGTTGGCGGAGGTGTGTGACCACCCATTGCATATCGGCATAACCGAGGCAGGCGGCCGGCGCATGGGCACGGTGAAATCTTCGATCGGGCTGGGTTCGCTGCTGTGGGCCGGCATCGGCGACACAGTAAGGGTGTCGCTTTCCGATGAACCGGAAGAGGAAGTCCGTGTCGGCTGGGATCTCCTGAAATCGCTCGGCATTCGCCACCGGGGCGTCAAGGTCATCTCCTGCCCATCCTGCGCGCGCCAGGGATTCAATGTGATTGAGACCGTCAGGACTCTGGAAGACCGCCTGGCCCATATCGAAACCCCGATTACCCTATCGATCATTGGCTGCGTGGTGAACGGCCCGGGCGAGGCGCTGATGACCGATATTGGTATCACCGGCGGCGGCAATGGCAGGCACATGGTCTACAGCGCCGGCAAGACGGATCACACGATCGATGGTCGCGTTATGGTCGATCACATCGTCGAGATGGTCGAGGCGAAGGTCGCGAGCATCAAGGCCGCCGAGGCTGTCGAACCGGCAATGGCCAAGTAGGGCGGCGCTGAGACTGCGGACATCAGCATAAGGGACTTGGTTGTCACCTGGTCGGCGACTGGGTTTCGAAGTGTTGCAGGACTGTTGTTCAGTTCCATTCGTGATCTGGCCGTGCTAAAAAAGCGCCAGATGAGGAAAGATATGCGTCCATGCGTAGCACAATTGCAGCCCTGATCATCATTCCCTCGTTCCTAGCTGTTGCGCCCGTTTCGGCACAAGGCAATCCGAGCGTGGATCAGATCATCAAGTCGCTGACTCCAATGGGCGATGTCAGCCGCTCCGCGACCCGTGGAATCCGCCTTTCACCTTCCACTGGCGCTCCGGTGGACGCGCGGTCGTCGGCCCTGCCGGTGGCCCACGCGCCCGCCAAGGCGACCAAATCGCCTGGGACCGAAACTTCCGCTGGCCAACCTCCGCAACCGGCCGCCCCGTCGGTCAACCTGACCGTCAACTTCGCGCTTGGGTCGGCCGAATTGACACCCCAGGCGATCAAGGCGTTGGACGATCTGGGCAAGGCGCTCAGCAGCGACATTCTGGCGAATTTCCGGTTCCGGGTCGAAGGCCATACCGATACCGTCGGCACCCGCGAATTTAACCGCAGCCTGTCGGAACGTCGGGCCGCGATTGTCGTCGAATACATCGTCGAAAAATTCAAAGTCGCGACGGGCCGGCTCGAACCGGCTGGACTGGGCGCTGATCGCCCGCTGATTGCGACCGCTGACCAAGTCTCAGAGGCGCGGAATCGTCGCGTGCAAGTAGTCAATCTCGGTAGCTGAACTCGCCCAGGCCAACCGTCCGGGATTGAATCCGGGGCGGCAATTGCGCTCGTCTCGTCACGAGACCGCGGCCGAGCGGGCTTTTTTTGGCCACAGCATGACGGTTTGACGAAGCATGGCAGCGAAGCGTGCGATTGGCACGTTTTAGGCTCGTATCCGGCGACCGAGGCGCCTATGTGTGCGGCGCAATATATCCTCCGCGTTCAGGTACCCATGCAAATTCGTAATGTAGCCATTATCGCCCATGTCGATCACGGGAAGACCACTCTCGTTGATAAACTGCTTGCCCAGTCCGGGTCGTTCCGCGAACACCAGCAGGTGGCGGAACGGGCGATGGATCGCAACGACCTGGAGCGGGAGCGTGGCATCACGATCCTGGCAAAATGCACGTCGGTGATGTGGCATGATACGCGCATCAATATCGTCGATACCCCCGGCCATGCCGATTTTGGCGGCGAGGTGGAGCGGATCCTGAACATGGTGGACGGTGCCATCGTCCTGGTCGACGCGGCCGAGGGTGTGTTGCCTCAGACCAAATTCGTGGTCGGAAAAGCCCTGGCGCGCGGGATCCACCCGATCGTCGTTGTGAACAAGGTTGATCGCGGCGACGCCCGCCCCGATGAGGTCCATACCGAGGTCTTCGATCTTTTCGCGGCACTTGGCGCGTCGGACAGCCAACTCGATTTTCCGATGCTTTACGCGTCGGGCCGGCAGGGATGGGCAGATACAACGATGGATGGACCGCGGAAGGACCTGTCCGCGATGTTCGACCTGGTCGTGCGCCATGTGCCGGAGCCAACGGTTCTTCCGGACGCGCCGTTTGCGATGGTCGCCAGCATCCTGGAATACGATAACTTCCTGGGCCGCGTCCTGACCGGCCGGATCGAGCAGGGACACGCACGGACCAACATGCCCGTGAAGGTGCTGCGCGAGGATGGCACCGTTGTCGAAACCGGGCGGATGACGAAGCTCATGTCGTTCCGCGGACTGGACCGCGTGCCGGTCGATGAGGCTTTCGCGGGCGATATCGTCGCCGTGGCCGGTCTGTCGGAAGGAACCATCCCGAATACGATCGGCGCCATGGAGCTGGCCGCTCCACTGCCAGCTATCCCGGTCGATCCGCCGACCTTGGCGATGACCTTCCGCATCAATGACGGTCCACTGGCCGGACGTGAAGGCAAGAAAGTCACCTCCCGCCAGATCCGGGAGCGTCTGTTCCGCGAAGCCGAAGGTAATGTTGCGATCAAGGTGACGGACTCCAATGAGACCGAGGCCTTCGAGGTGGCTGGCCGTGGCGAGTTGCAGCTCGGCGTCCTGATCGAACAGATGCGCCGTGAAGGGTTTGAGCTCGCCATCGGGCGCCCTCGGGTGCTGACCCGCATCAACCCGGAAACCGGCGCCCGTGAGGAGCCGATGGAAGAGGTTCTCGCGGACGTGGATGAGCCGTTCTCCGGCGTCGTGGTGGAGAAATTGAGCCGTCGCAAAGCAGAACTGCGGGAAATGCGCCCGTCTGGCGGCGGCAAGGTCCGGCTGACCTTTGTCATGCCAAGCCGCGGGCTTATCGGGTACCATGGGGAGTTCCTGACGGACACGCGCGGCAGCGGTATCATGAACCGGATGTTTGCCGGGTATGGCCCCTGGAAAGGCCCGATCGAGGGCCGTCGCAACGGCGCCCTGATCTCGACCGAAGGTGGAGAGGCGGTGCACTATGCGCTGTTCTACATCCAGGAGCGCGGCACGTTGTTCGTCAACCCGGGCGATAAGGTCTACCAAGGCCTGATCCTGGGTGAAAATAGCCGTGGGTCGGACCTGGAAGTAAACCCAATCAAGGAAAAGAAGCTGACCAACGTCCGTGCCTCCGGCAAGGACGATGCAATGCTGCTGATCCCGCCGCGCCGCATGAGCCTGGAGCAGGCCATCGCCTATGTGGAAGACGATGAATTGGTCGAGGTTACGCCGACCGCCATCCGCCTGCGCAAACGGTTCTTGGACCCCCATGAGCGCAAGCGGCACGAACGTCGTTCGGAGGCGGCGGTCGCCTAGCTGGCGGCGCGGGGTTCCACCCCGCGCATCACCCCTACAGGGTTAGCGCCCCGTTTTGCCGCTCCACCCGCATACCGTCGCGTACGGGCGTCAGGCATGTCTGAATACCGGACCGCCCGTCAATGACCGCCAGGCATTCAAAACAAGCCCCCATCATGCAGTAGGGACCCCGTGCCACGCCAGACCTGGCGGTGGCGCGAGTAGTTTGGATCCCATGGCTGAGCAAGGCCGCCGCGACGGTGTCGTGCGCCTGCGCCCTGAGCTCACGCCCTTCGAACCACAGTCTGATCTCGCCCGATCCGCTGCGGGACAACATCAGTCCACCGAGCCTTTCGGGAGTTTCTTTTCGGCGATCTTGGCATACAGCGCGACGCCGTAAGGGATTGCCTCATCATTGAAATCGTAGAGATGGTTGTGCAACGCGGCGCTGTCGCCGTTGCCAAGGTTGATATGCGCGCCGGGCACACGTTCCATCATGAAGCTGAAATCCTCGGATCCCATGCCAGGATTCCCGTCGCGCAGGACGGCTTCCTCGCCCACAAGTTCGGCGGCGGCATCGCCGAAGATCAGAGCCTCATCCGCGTTATTGACCATGGGGGCAAAGATGAGACGGAAATCGATGGTCGCCTCGGCGCCGAAGCCGGCTGCGACCGAGGTGGCGAGACGAGACATGTTCTGTTCGATCATGCTCATGACCTCCCGCTTCATCGTGCGGACGGTGCCGGCCAGGACCGCGTGCTGCGGGATAACGTTGTAAGCATCGCCGGCCTGGATTCGGGTGATGCTCAACACCGCGGTATCCTGAGCGGAAACATTGCGTGAAACGACGGATTGCAGCGCGGTGCCGATGTGGCAGGCAACGACCACCGGGTCGATACTCTGATGCGGATGCGCCCCATGGGCGCCCTTGCCGGTGATGTTGATATCGAAAAAAGCACCACCCGCCGACCGGGTGCTTCTTCCGGTGATAAAGCGTCCAACCGCCAGGCCGGGACGATTGTGCATGCCGTAAACCGCGTTGCACGGAAACCGTTCAAACAACCCGTCCTTGAGCATGGCGAGCGCGCCGCCGACGCCTTCCTCGGCCGGTTGGAAGATGAAATTGACAGTGCCGTTGAAGTTCCGCGTTTCCGCCAGATACTTGGCGGCCCCCAGCAGCATGGTGGTGTGGCCGTCATGCCCGCAGGCATGCATCCGACCCGGGTTCAGGCTGGCATGCGGTAGCCCGGTCGCTTCCAAAATTGGCAGCGCGTCCATATCCGCCCGCAGCCCGATCGACGCCTGGCCGTTGCCGGACCGCAGCACGCCGACCACGCCGGTTACACCCACACCGCGGTGCACCTCGATCCCCCATTCTTCCAACTTTCGGGCCACGATGTCGGCGGTGCGGTATTCCTCCAGCCCAAGTTCCGGATGGGCGTGGATATCCCGGCGGATGGCGGTCAGTTCGCCCTGGTAGCGGCGGACACGATCGAGCGCGGCGTCTGTCATGATGGGCACCTCGGGCTTGAATGCGGGTGGCGATCACCTTTTGTGCCACGACTGGTGGCTATTGCGTAGAGGGCTATTCGATTGCGCCTCGGTTTGATCGTGGCCGGCCCGACCCCCACCCGGCCACGGACGGCAGCAATCGTCCGTGGCCGGGTGGGCGTGCAGGCTGGTTCA
>CAMBXJ010000263.1 GCA_945871455.1 Asaia bogorensis | reverse complement strand
GCCGTCTGCCTGGCCAGTCGAGCCTTCAGTTCGGGCAGGGTGTCGGCCTTCGCGTAGATGTGGATGCCGCCGGCAAACTGCTTGGCCTTGAACTCCTCATCCGCATGGATCGTCGAGAGCGCGGCGTGCAGCTTCTCGATGATCGGCATCGGCACGCCCGCGGGGGCAAAGGTGCCGAACCAGATCGGGATGTCGAATTCCGGGAAACCCTGCTCCTTCATCGTGGCGACATCGGGGAATTCGGAAAACCGCTCGTCTGACAGGATCGCCAGCAGGGTCAGCTTGCCGGCCTTCACATGCGGGAACACAAGCGAATCGAAAATGCTGTGCACCTGGCCCGCGAGCAGGTCGGGCACCGCCTCTCCATTGCCGCGATAGGGCACGTGCAGCAGGTCGATCCCGGCCATCAGCTTCAACGTTTCCCCACGCAGATGGTTCACGGACCCGACACCCGCCGACACGAAGGTGATCTGACCGGGCTTCTTTTTCGCCAGGGCGACGAATTCGGCCATGTTCTTGACGCCGAGCGACGGGTGGACAGCGTAACCGGCGATCACCTCGCCCATCCGCGACACGCCGACGAAGTCCTTCAGCGGGTCATAGGCGGTCTTGCGCAGGCTGGGGATGACGATGACCGGCGCCTGCGGGGTCATCAGGATGGTGTAGCCATCCGGCGTGGCCCTGGCCACGGCCTCGGTGCCCAGGGCACCGGAAGCGCCGCTGCGATGCTCGATGACGAATTGCTGGCCGAGTTGACGGGAGAGTCGTTCGGCGAGGGCGCGCATGATGAAGTCGGTGCCCGAGCCTGGGGGATAGGGGATAACGGCGCGCACGGGCCGGCTGGGCCAGTCGGTCTGGGTTTGAGGCTGGGCCTGCTGCCCCTGAGCCTGGGTGGGGCTGGGGGCCGATAGCAGTGCCAATCCCAGCGCGAGTGCGACACTGATGGCCGATCTTGTTCGCATGGTTTTTTCTCTCTCCCTGTCGTTTGTATTGGTTGAGCGGTTCCGGCCGATGATCGCGGCGCACGGTCAATCGTATAAACACGGATCATTCACGGAGGTAGTCGGCCTTTTGGTGTGAGGTTCCCGCCGAACCTGGCGAAGGCTGGTGCCTTCAGGATGTTTGGCTCCTGGACGACCTGCTCCCGCCCGACCTGTTCGGACGAACGTCGCGAAGGCGAACCTATCAAACGGCGTGTGGCGAAGACATTACCATCTGAATGTTCGATAGAATGGCTCGCAGTTGCTCGATGAGTCGTTGAACCTGGCTGGCGGACACATCGATCGACAAATCGCCATGCACGACCGCATTTCGCAATTTCGCCATATCTCGGAGATCTTGTGCCGCGTCATTTTCAAGATAACCTTCTTCAGCCAAGATCTGAATAGCCTGGACCGGCGAGAAACCCCGCGAGCCCATGCTCGCGTCGTCAATGCCTGCCATGCGGGCCAGTGATTCGAGGATCGCCCAGCCAGTGATGAAAGCAGGACCATAATGGCCGGCGTCCACCAAAGCTTGAATTTGCGTTAGTTTGGCGTCGACCTGCTCAGGAGACGGCTTCGCGATCAGAGTTGGTAATTCTGTCGCCGCATTGGCGTATATGACCGTGAAATCCCAGTCTTTTTGGCCGGCTACCTGCTTTGCCAGCTCCGCAAGATGTCGATCGATCGATTGCGTGTGGTGACGTTTAACCTCAACAATAATGCCCCGACCATCCGGACCGAACGCTATGGCGTCTGGTTGGTATCCCGAGAGGAAAGCGGGCACGAGTTCACGTGGCGGGTCAATATGGAATTTGAAGCCACGCTGTTGCCAGGAGAGCTGCAGATCCCTGAGCACGTTGTTTTCGGGCGCCTGAATTTCCAGTGTCATGGCAAATTCCTCCAGCCAAGATCGTCATCAATCCGTATATAAATCACCAGTGGTTCGGCTTCTGTCGCCTGGGCGAGCACCGGTGTCATGGAACGGAAAACGGCCACCACCTCCGGTTCGAATTTTTGGACCAAAACCCGCTCCAGCAACCGGTCGTCGGGGTAGATGACATTCACCATGCCATCCAGAATCAGCTTGGCGATGTTATCGATGTCCCCCGCCATGGCAGCAGGCGGAAAGTAGAAGATGGTCACGGACAAGGGGCGATCATCGAGAAAGAACAACTCCGTCAGGGAGTTTACATGCGCTTCGGCGATGGCGCCCACGTTTCGCTTCCATCGCTCCTTGGCCGGCGCGTTGCTCGACTGGTGAGAGCGCGGCGTGTCCCTGATCAGAAACTCGATCGGGAATGGGAGGCCAATGTCGGATCTGCTTGTCGCTTCACTCAATGGCGGGATTCCGATGATTCTCGTGCCCGTACCGTGGGTACTCCACCGAATGGGGAGCTGGACGTGCGAGATATGGAAGCCCGCCGGCCGGGTCGTCCGACATGCGGGGCAGCCCACGCCCGAACCGAGGTGGCTCTGTCAACATTGGCACGGCCAATGATATACGGAAGCGACCAAGGTCACCTCTTCCCTGCCACGAACCCAATACCTACGCGAAAATCTCGCCCAACCGCTTGATCGTCCCCAAGGTCTTCTCCACCGGCAGGCCCGGCCATTGGCAGCGCATGATGAAGTGATCGACCCCGAGCAGTTCGCGATACCGGGCGATTTCCTCCTTCACCTTCACCTTGTCGCCGATGATGAAACGATCGCGGGCGAATTCCGGGAACGTCGTCTGAGTCACCCGGTCCTGCAGGCCCCAGGACGCATAGGCGTTGTATTTGTATTCCAGCGGCTCCCGGCATTCCTCATGCGCGGTGGCGTTGTTCTCGCCCACATAGCATTCGATCGTGATCGGGAAGTCGATCGGCGTGCGGCCGAATTCCGCCAAAGCCGCCCGGTAGGTCTTCATCAGCGGCGTGATCTTCCCCAACCCACCGCTGTTCACGATCAGCCACGCATCCCCGATCCGTGCCGCTCGGCGGACCGACACATCCGCCTGCCCGGCAATGTACAACGGAGGCCCGCCCGGCCGCACCGGCTTCAGGCTGATCCCCGCGTCCTTCACGGTGTAGAAACGGCCCTGATGCTCGACCCGATCCTCGGTCCACAACCGCTTCATCAGGGCCAGGCTTTCGTTGAACCGCGGCGCCCGTTCGCTCAGCGGCTGGCCGAAGGCGGTGAATTCCGGCGGGCGGTAGCCAAGGCCGACACCCAGAATGTAGTTGCCCCCGGTCAGCACGTCCAAGGTGGCGGCTTCCTCGGCGACATGCACGGGATTGAGCGGCGGCAGGATCAGGATGTTCGGCCCGATCGTCATGCCCTGCGCATGGGCGGCGATGTAGGCCATCATCGGCGTGATCTGCAGCATCTGCATCGGATGCGTCAGCCAGTGGTGCGGAAACCACAGCGAGCTGAACCCGGCATCGCGCGCGGCCCGGACCTGAGTCACCATCTCCGGAATGCGCTCCGGGACGTTGTAGCCTTCCGGGAACTGGGTGTTGATGAACAGGCCGACTTTCATGACAGGAATCCTCCCACTATCGGCACCTATCTTATAGGACTGGATGGCGCAGGTCACCCGCCTAGCCAAAAGGCAGGACAGGCCGAACAGCCGCACATGTGGGATGCATTGCAACCCATGACGTGGCGTCGAGCGGGTGCGGGAAGAACAGGACGGCAAAATCCGCTGGCTCCGCCCCGCATTCCAGGCGCCCGAGGAACCCGCCCGCGCCGCTCGCCAGACCAGCCTGGACGTGGACACTGATGCCGTGGCGGCGGCGGCCGAGCGGTGGGCGAAGGAGGAACCGGCGCAGTTCTTGGTGCTGCGGGCGGCCCTGCGCCAGGGTCCGGTCACCGCCCGAGCCCTGTCCCGCCGCTTCAAGGGCACCCCGCGCGGCGACCGCCTGCCCCGCATGCTGCAAACCCTGGTCGCCCTCGGTCAGGCCCGCGCCCTGGACGATGGCCGGTTCGCGGCATAGGGGACACTGCACCCAATGGCGGCCACACCGGTCTATCCGCTCACATGCCCGAAGCGCTACTGCATTCACACATCTCGGAATCAGGTGTCGGCCGTAGAAAGTCCTCCCCCTCCCCTTGCGGGAGGGGGTTGGGGGGAGGGGTGATCCCGCACGAATATTGCGTAAAACCCCTCCCCCCAGCCCCCTTCCGCAAGGGGGGGGAGAATATTCTCCAGCGCGAAGATGTGTGAATGCGATAGCGCCCGAAGCGTGGGGATCCCTCTCGAACCATGCCCGGGGCCGTTTCGTTCGGCCGGCGTGTGTCGTGAGCGCGACCCGGAAGGTGACATGGTTTCTACACCGATACTAGAGGCAACAATGTTACGAGGTCCGTCGGGATGCAAGCCCAGGTTCCAATCGGGCATTGCCGGTGTATCGGGCCCCAAGCCCTCGTTGCGACCGGATTCAGGCGGACGGAAAATAAACGCCTACAAAATGGGCGGTGATTGACGATTTTATAGGCGGATAAGGGCCGCGGGTTAATGACCAGGAAGCGGAACAAATACCCTCGATTCCCGCGTGGATTCGTAACGGAAACCTCGGTTTTCCGCGGTGTTTCGCAACGAACCGAGTCAGCCGCCAGAGTTAAAGTAAACTCTCAAAACGACCTGAATCGTGGCGTGATGTCAGTGGGGTGTCGGACGACCATGATGTCAGATCTCAAATAAAGTGAAGACCGCGACCGGCCCCGTCCACGCGGTCTCAAAAACAAAGCGCCGCGCGTTAACCGACAGCACATTATTTCTACAAACGACGTCCTATCAGATGTTTACTGCCCGATGCTCACCCACGGAATCGACCCGAATGCGAATTTCCTTGCCATGAGACGTGCCGTCAGCCTAGAACATAACATGAATATCTGGAATCGATCATGACCTCTCACCCGCACAAAAACCACCCGCACGTGTCCGAATCGGGCCTGCGACGGGGCGTGTGTGCCGATGTCGCAGTGCCATTATCGGCAATGCGCACCCGGTCGTCGGAACCTCCGGCCAGTGCCACGGGTGTCTATTCGGGAACCTGATGACGCTCGCCGACCTTCCGCCAGTGGGAGCCGTTGTTGTTGCGCGTTGCCTTGGCGGCTTGTTAGGCCAGCCATGGTATGGCGCAGGCGGTCTGCCGGAATCCCGCGCATGGTTGATTCCGGTGCCGACCGCCCTGCCGGAGGGCTTGATAGCGCCGTATCCCGGGCGAAAAGGGCTACCAAACCGTGTTGCGTCCGACCGATCACACAAGACAGCGGATGGAGGAGCGGCGGGTACGCCTGTCCTGGGTGGAGGCGGTCATTCGATCGCCCGACTGGGTTGCCCGGGACCGAGACCCGGACCTGACGCATTCGTTCAAGGCGATCGGCGAATTCGGCGACCGGATACTCAAAGTCGTGCATCGGACCGAAGGTGCCGATATACTGGTCGTCACAGCGTATTTCGACAGAGGAGCGCGCCGGCCATGAACACGACCTACGATCCGGCGGCGGACGCGTTCTACGCGCGCTTCGTGGCGGATGGGACACCGGTGGCCGAAACGCGGGAGGTGGCTCCAGGCGTCATGATCGACCTCGACGGGGCCGGCAACCTGATCGGCGTCGAGGTGCTGAGTGTGACGGCACGCTCAGCAGGCGCATACGGGAAGACACTGACGCCGGAATCCGTCGGTTGACCGCCCCGACCCGCATCCCGCATGCAAGCGACCTGTAACACTCCAAAAGGTGTCAGCCCGCGCCGCCACACGCCATGACACGCAAACCTTGAACAATCGGCGGGGAGAAGCCAAATTCCCCCCATGAGCAACCGACCGCCTGAACTGGATATGACGATCGAGGAGGGGTACCGCGCTCCTCGCAGGCCGCCCTTCATGACCCGCGTCCTGATGTGGGCGATTATCGTCGCCGTGCTGGCCGGAGCCTTCGCCCTGGCCGCCTTCGCGCTTTGGCTGGCGCTGATCATCCTGCCGGTCGCGATTGGCGCCGCGGTGGTGGCGTGGTTGATCTGGCGCTTCCAGGTGTGGCGTGGCAATGCCTCGCTGCGAGGCGGCCCGCCGCCGCGGGATATCTACCGACCGCAGAAGGCTGGGGACCGGCCCCCTGGCGCGGCCTAACTCTGGCGGGAAACGGCAAACCCGTTCAACCCAGTTTTTTGATCGCGTGATTCACAGGCTGTTACGTTCCGCTCGACGTGATCATGCGCCGATCCCGGCTCATCGGCGAATGGAGGGGCTGGGGTTGCTCGACGACGGCGGGGCGGCAGAGCGAGTGGCCGAGGTCCTGTTCATCGACGTCGAGACGGTCCGCGAAAGTCGTCGGCTGCAGCGGGGGTTGAGCGGTTGAAGGCGGCGACCGCGCCT
>CAMBXJ010000262.1 GCA_945871455.1 Asaia bogorensis | reverse complement strand
GTGCACCAGGGTCGCGGTGACGATCACCGCGACGATCGACAGCGTCCGGTTGGTCAGGGCCACGGATTGATCCGGATTGATAACCGGAAAGAAGAACCCGCCGACAATGAGGGAGATCGCGACCAACGCCAGCCACCAGACCGACCGGGCATCGCGGTGGAAGACCGCCGTGCAAATCAGCGGAAGATAGAACAATCCGAACGATATGTAGATTTCTTGCGTAATATCGCTCAGGAACGCAAGAAAACAGCAGATATAGATCGGAATTTTGAGCAGACGTAGCCATTGTGTGCCGACAGCGGGCGACATCCGTGCGCCCGAGCGTGCTGGATAAGACTGTGCCGGATACGCCTGCGCGAGATGGAGTGGCATGGAATGGACTATCGTACGGTTTGATTTACGGTCCATTGCGCTAAAACCGTGGTCGTTTCCAGAAAATCGTCAATTTCCATTGCTTCTCGGGGGTTATGGCTACCGTTTTGATTTCTGACAAACAGCATACCCATGGGTACCCCGGCTTCGCCGAACGCCGCGGCGTCGTGGGAGGCAGGGCTGCCGAGTTCCAGGTATCCAACCCCCAACTCAGCCGCCGCCCGTTCCAACCCGGCCTTGATTCCGGGATCGACGTGGCCCACGGCGGCGCGCGCCTTGATGCCCATGTGGAAGCGCACCCCGCGGCGCTGCTCGATGCTCCGCACGATTGTATCCACACGTTGGTCGAGGTCTGCCAGCACGGCTTCGTCATAGGCGCGGACATCGAGGCTGAAATTGAAGGATCCGGGCACAATGGTCATTCCGTGCTGGGCCGGGTCGGTATGAAACCGGCCGATGGTGCAGGCCATGGGAATCGCGCGTTCCTCATGTTCGGCCCACAGCGAGTCCATGGCCATCGCGAATTCGGCCCCCGCTGTCACGGAATCGTGACGGAACCGGCGCGGCAGGCCGACATGGTCGTTGCTGCCCTCGATCCAGACATTCGGATAGCGGAAATTGCCTGGGATTCCCGTGCAGATCGCCGTCGACCGGTCCGCCTCGATCAGGCTTGGCGCCTGTTCGATATGAAGTTCCAGATAGGCGTGCAGGCGGGCCGGATCCAGGTGACGGTGGCGCGCGCGAACCCGTTCCGGATCGCCGCCGCATTCGGTCATATGTTCGGCCAGGGTGCGTCCGGTATCGACACGGCGCACTTCCAGCGCGCCGTCGGGCAGCATGCCCAGGGCGGATCGGCTGCCGATATAGGAGACCTGAAACCAGATGGATTCCTCGGCGCGGATGCCCATCACCACGATGTCGCGCGCCGGGGTCAGCCCAAGCTGGCGCAGGACCGCGACCGTGACGAGTCCGGCCACCACGCCCGCGGCACCGTCGAAGTTGCCGCCATGCGGGACGGAATCCAGATGTGACCCGATGATCAGTTGTGGCAACGCGCGGTCTCGGCCGGGCATCGTCATGTACAGGTTGGCCCCGACATCGTTCTCGATCGCCAGACCCATCGATTCCGCCAGGCGGGTGACGGTGGCGTGGCCGCGTTGCTCGCCCGCGCCGTAGGGGTCGCGAGACACGCCGGGTTCGTCCAGGCCATCCTGGCGAAGCTGGTCGAACAGGGCCGTGACCATCGCCTTCTGGTCGGCAACCGCACGCCGTATCGTGTTGGCGTCGATCTGGTTCATGGGACCTCCTGCAATTTTTCGCGTGTCGGTGATAGGATGTCGGCAGACGAACCGGATGATGCCAGATTCCATGAGTGATGTAGATACTTCCGCGGGCGATTTGCTGCGCGAGACGGCGGAACGGCTGTTCCGCGCCCATTGTGATGCCTCGGTCCTGCGCGCCGCCAATGATGGCACCTGGCCGGCCGCCCTGTGGGACGCGACCCAGGATGCCGGGCTGCCGCTGGCGCTGCTGCCGGAGGAAGCGGGCGGCTACGGCGTTCCGGTCGCCGATGCGCTGTCGTTGCTGCGCGTCGCGGGGGAGCATGCGGCGCCGATCCCGCTGGCGGAAACCATGATCGCCGGCTGGCTGCTGGCGCAGGCTGGGATTGCCGTTCCGTCGGGTCCTCTGACCGTCGCGCCGGTGGCGGCAGGCGACTCGCTGGCAATGTCCCGCGATGGCGATGCCTGGCGCGTCAACGGTGTCGCCCGGCGCATCCCCTGGGGCCGAGACGCGGTCGCCGCCGCGGTTCTGGTCACCTATCAGAACGAAGCCTGGGTCGCTCTGGTTACTCGCGATGCATGGTCGGTCGAACCGGAGGCGAATGTCGCGCGGGAGCCGCGTGACACTTTGCGTTTCGACGGGGCGGCCATCGCGGCCGTACGGGCGAACGTCACGCCGGCGGACTTGCGGGGCATCGGCGCCGCGGCTCGGGCGCAGCAGATGGCCGGTGGGCTGATCCGACTGACCGCGATGACCACGCAATATGCCCAGGATCGCACCCAGTTCGGTCGTCCGATCGGCAAGTTCCAGGCGATCCAACAGAATCTGGCGGTGTTGGCAGGGCAGACCGCGGCGTCCTGCGCGGCGGCCGATCTGGCGGCCGAGGGAGTCGCGGCCAAGGGAGGCACGGCCAAGGGAGGCACGGCCAGAGCCGAACAATCCGGCATGCGTATGGCTCTGATCGCCGCCGGCAAGGCCAGGGCAGGGGAGGCCGCCGGGATCGGCGCCGGGATCGCGCACCAGGTGCACGGGGCGATCGGCTTCACCTTGGAGCACTCGTTGAATTTCGTCACCCGCCGGCTTTGGTCCTGGCGCGACGAATTCGGCAACGAAGCCGAATGGAATCGCCTGCTCGGCCGTCACATGGCGACGGTCGGCGCGGATTCCGCCTGGAGTGAGATAACGTCGGCCTGACCGTCCCCCGGATCGTCAGGGCGCGTGATCGTCAGGGCGCGTGATGGTCAGGGCGCGTAATGATCAGGCGGGGATCGGCCCCTCCAGAGCGTCGGGGGCGGAATAGTCCCGCAGGCTTGCGATGTCGTGCAGAATGACCCGGGCGCCGTGCGTTTCGACCCCGAAACTGCGCAGGGCGGCGAACGCCCGCGAGAGGTTTTCCTGTCGGCACCCCAGACGCGCGGCGAGCAGACGCTTGTCGTAGGGCAGGCGCAAAGTGGCGGAATTCTCCGCCTTGGTATGCGACAATGCCAACAGATAGCAGCCCAGTCGCTGGGCGGTGGTGCGTAGCTTCAGGTCACATACCTGGCGGACCATGGCACTGAAATCCAGCGCCTCGGCCCGCATGATGGCGGCGGCGACCGCCGGCTCCGTCCGCATCAGACGCATCAACTCTTCGGCATTCACCGCGATCAGACGGGACACCGTCGTCGCCTGAGCGGTCAACAGCAGCGGCAACTGCGCCAGCAGCGTTGGCAGGATAAAATGGCCACCCGGCTGAATGACCTCCACCAGTGCGGTGGTGCCGTTGGGTGCCGTGTTTGACAGGATGACCTGGCCCTCCAGCAGGATGAACAGATGCTCGGCCTGATCGCCTTGCGCGCACAGAACGGCGTTTTCCGAGGCCGTCACCGCGCTTGACAGCAATGCGAGGCGAGCCAGGATCGCATTGTCCAGGTCTTCGAAAATGCGTGAGCCTTTGAACAGCCCGACGTCGATACCGGTGTGCGGGAGCCGGTCGGACATGGCATCGGGCGAAACCTGGGACATGGGCGCGCCAACCTTCTCGTAGGAACAACGTCGTTATAAGATCATTTTGGCGTGGCAATCCAATCCCGATCAAGAGTACCGAGCGGATATACGTGCTCGGACCCTCCTGGGTCGGGTTCCGTTCCCAGGTTCGCGGATGCTCCGACCGCGCGGGATGCGTTTGCCCCGTCGCGTGCGCCGCCATCCCGAAATCAGGCGCCAGGCTCGCCAAATGATTGGAAACCGTGCGCGACGCTTCGGGATCATGGGTTGGTGAGGTTCCGGAAGCAGGCGGACTCCGGTATCCAACCGTCTCGAATGATCAAGGGAGACGACCGTGAAAGCGATGGTATGTGAGGCGTTCGGCGGGCCCGAAGTGCTCGCGCTACGGGATCTGCCGGACCCGCCGCCGCCGTCCGAGGGGCAGATCCAGGTGCGAATTCGTGCACGCGGCGTGCAATATGTGGACGTTCTGATGCTCGCCGGAAAATACCAGTTCCGGCCGGACCCGCCGTTCATTCCCGGCGGCGAGGCGGCGGGGGAGGTGGTCGCGGTCGGACCGGGTGTGACCCAGTTCAGGCCGGGCGATCGGGTCATGAGCCGCCATCAGCTTGGCGCGTGCGCCGAACTGGGCAACGCGAAAGCGGAGTTGTGCGACCTGGTGCCGGACGGCATGAGCCTTGAGTCGGCCGGCGTGTTCCGCGGTGCCTATTCCACGGCCTATCATGCGCTGCTGCAACGCGGGCGCATGCAGGCTGGCGAATGGGTGCTGGTGCATGGCGCGGCGGGCGGAATCGGGATCGCCGCGATCCAGGTGGCGAAGCTGTTCGGCGCCCGGGTGATCGCCACCGCGAGCACCGAGGAAAAGCGCGCCGCCTGCATCGAGGAAGGCGCCGATCACGCGATCGATTATCGCGGCGGTTTCGTGGATCAGGTGAAGGAACTGACCGGCGGGAAGGGGGTCGACATCGTCTACGATCCCATCGGCGACAAGGTGGCCGATGAATCGCTGCGCTGCCTTGCCTGGTGCGGGCGGCTGTTGATCCTGGGGTTCCTGGGCGGCGGTCCGACCAATATCCGCAGCAACTACCTGTTGATCAAGGGGATCGACGCGATCGGCGTCAGGATCGGCGGCCTGAACGAGGCGGACCCCGCCCTGGCGATCGCCAACATGAAGGCACTGACCGAACTCGCGGGCCAAGGCAAGCTGAAGCCCCGTATTTCCCACAGCTTCCCGTTGGATCAAGCTGCCGAAGCACTGCAAGCGGTGATAGACCGCAAGGTAATCGGCAAAGCCGTCCTGACAAGTTGAAGGGAGTAAGATTGTCCGGTTCCAAGGGCCGTCGCCCTTGGTGGGGTGTCCAGAGGGGCATAGCCCCTTTGGCCGGACCGTCCCTCATCTCCGATTCTTCCGCCAAACCGTGATCAATTCGCAGAAGGAAACCGTGCCATGGGCGTGACCGCCGAACTCTCCGCGTTCTGTGCCAACATCAAGCTGTCCACCCTGCCACCAGATGTGGTGAACCGCGCCCGTTTCCTGGTCCTGGACCTGGTCGGCAACATCGTCCGCGCGCGCCATGACGCGGAAAGTACGGCGTCCTTTCTCGCCGCCGCCCGCGCCATGGGCATGGGCAACGGCAATGCCGGCGTGTTCGGCGACCCGGCCCACTACACCCCCGCGGGAGCCGCGTTCCTGAATGGCGCGCTGGCGCACTCCCTGGATTTTGACGACACGCATGCCGCGGGCTCGCTCCACCCCGGCGCGCCGGTGATCCCCGCCGCCATCGCCGCGGGCGAAATGGTGGGCGCATCCGGCGCCGACGTGCTGGCGGGCATCATCGCCGGCTACGAAGTCACCTGCCGCATTGCGCTGGCCCTGCCGTCGGGCGAGCACTACGACCGCGGCTTCCATCCCACCGCGACCTGTGGCGCGTTCGGGGCCGCCGCCGCCGCCGCGCGGGTGTTCGGCCTGGACGCCGAGGGCGTGGCCGGCGCGATGGGCACGGTGCTGTCGCAATGCGCCGGCAGCCTGCAATTCCTGGCCAACGGCGCCTGGACCAAGCGTTTCCAGGTCGGCTGGGCCGCCTGCAACGGCCTGATGGCCGCAACCCTGGTGAAGGAAGGCTTCAAGGGCGCGTCGGAGGCTCTGGAAGGCAAGCACGGCTTCATGCGCGCCTATGCCCCGAACCCGACGCCGGAGCGCGCGGTGCAGGACCTCGGCATCGTGTTCGAACTGATGCACACCGCCGTGAAGCCCTACCCGTCCTGCCGCTACGGTCATGCCGGCATCGATGCCGCGCTGATGCTGCGTGCCGCCAATGACATCCAGCCCAAGGACATCACGTCCATCCGCCTCGGCCTGCCCAGGTCCGGCATGATGCTGATCGGCGCGCCCGCGGACAAGAAAGCCAATCCGCAGAACGTCGTGGACGGGCAGTTCAGCGGCCCGTTCGTGATCTCCTCCGCGCTCGCCACCGGCGCGATGGGGTGGGACAGCTACACCGGCCTGCAAGACCCGGGCATCCGCGCCCTGCTCTCCAAGGTCACCTGCGAGTTCGATCCGGAGATCGAGGCCGAATTCCCCGCCAACATGTCGGGCAAACTGACGATCGAGGCCGGCGGCAAGACCTTCACGCAGAAAGTGGTGGTGCCGAAGGGCGAACCCACCAATTTCCTGACCGAAAACGAACTCCGCTCCAAGTTCGCCGGCCTCACGGACGCGGT
>CAMBXJ010000261.1 GCA_945871455.1 Asaia bogorensis | reverse complement strand
CCTACCCGGACCTATCACCGTCCCGGTAGGCCCCGGTCATTCAAACGACAATGGTCCGGGTTCCAAGGCCCGTCGGCCTTGGCGGGTCCAGGGCAAAGCCCTGGTCGGGGTCCGGGGCTGAAAGCCCCGCCCTTCCCCCCGATTTCACTTGTCATCCACCGCCGCGCCCCCCATGGTGCCCAAGTCCCAGCCACCCGGCGCGGGAGAGAGCGAGGCCAGCCTCGCCGCCGAAGGCGCAACCGGCCCCCGGAAACGCTCAGGCACAACGGACCGCGGCGGGATAAGGGATCTCTGGAAAGCCGGACCGCGGTCACCCGCGCCCGCACCGACGGAGTAAGGAGCCCCGGCTCTGAATCTCTCAGGTACCGCGACAGAGGGGGGTCATCCAACGCTCGGCATATCGCCGGGAGATGACCCTTTGCGCGGAGTATCCAGTGTCCGACAGTCCCAATTCGGCAGAACCGAGCCTGACCCCGCTCGACGCCTGGCATCGCGCCCAGGGCGCTCGCATGGTGCCCTTCGCCGGCTACTCGATGCCGGTGCAATACGACCTGACCGGTCCGCTGGCCGAACGCTGCAAGGGCGGCGTCATGGCGGAACACCTGCACTGCCGGACGGCGGCGGCGTTGTTCGATGTGTCGCATATGGGTCAGGCGATTCTGTCGGGGCCGAATGCCGCCGCCGCGCTGGAACGCCTGGTGCCCGGCGACATCGTCGGACTGAAACCCGGCCGGCAGCGCTACACCTTGCTGACCAACGAGGCCGGCGGCATCCTGGATGACCTGATGGTCGCCAATCTCGGCGATGCCAATCCGGGCGTTGATCGACTGTTCCTGGTGGTCAATGCCAGCCGCAAGGATGTCGATTTCCGCCATATCGCCGCCAGCCTGCCGGATGGGCTCGATCTGAATGTCCAGGACGATCGCGCGCTGCTGGCCCTGCAAGGCCCGCGGGCCGCTTCCGTACTGGCGCGTCTGGCACCGGCGACCGCTTCGCTTGGCTTCATGGGAGTCGCGTCCGTCGCCATCGCCGGCATCGACTGCCTGGTGTCACGCTCGGGCTATACCGGCGAAGACGGATTCGAGATCTCGCTGCCGGCCAGCGCCGCGATCGCGCTGGCCGATGTGTTGCTGGCCGAACCCGAAGTCGTGCCCGCCGGCCTCGGTGCCCGGGATTCGTTGCGTCTGGAAGCCGGGCTCTGCCTGTATGGCAACGACATCGATGAGGTCACCACGCCGATCGAGGCCGGCCTGACCTGGGTGATCGGCAAGCGGCGCAAGACGGCCTGGGATTTTCCGGGCGGCATCGCGATCCGGGACCAGCTCGATAACGGCCCCCCCCGCATCCGGGTCGGCATTCGTCCCGACGGCCGAGCGCCGGCGCGTGCGCATAGCGAGATCGTGGCGGGGGATGGGACGGAGGCGGGGGAAGTCACCTCTGGCGGCTTCGGGCCGTCCCTGAATGCGCCGATCGCCATGGGCTATGTCCGCCGCGACCTGGCCGAGGACGGCACAAGGCTGAACCTGATCGTGCGCGGCAAGTCTTTGCCGGCGACGGTCGTGCCGCTGCCCTTCGTTCCCCATCGTTATGCAAGATAACGCAATGCGCAGGAATTCCGCTCCAACTGGGATATGGACGCCAAAACCCCGTCATGGTGGGCGCAGGCCCACCATCCACGACTTGCGATACACCAACCTCGCGAGTCGTGGATGGCGGGCCTCCGCCCGCCATGACGGGGAGAGGCACGCGCCGTCGCCCCCAATTCGGTAATTCTTGCGCGTCGCCTAAGCTTCCAATCCTGACAGAAACAAAGAGGAATCCGACCGATGGCAAAGAAGAACACCGACAAGCGATTCACCAAGGATCATGAATGGGTCATGCTCGACGGCGACATCGCCACCGTCGGCATCACCGACCATGCCCAGGAACAACTCGGCGAACTGGTCTTCATTGAATTGCCGGAGTTGCAGCGCGAGGTCGCGGCCAACGAGGCCTGCGCCGTGGTGGAAAGCGTCAAGGCGGCGTCCGACGTCTACGCGCCGCTGGCCGGCAAGGTGGCCGAGATCAACGACACCATCACCGAAGACCCGTCGATCGTGAACAACGATGCCGAGGGAGAGGGCTGGTTCTTCCGCCTGGAACTCGACGATCCCGACAGTTTCGAGGAACTGATGGACCAGGACGCCTACGACGAATTCCTGGAGACGCTCTGATCATGGACCCGTTGCCAGAGGAGCCGTTGGCCAGGGACACTTTAGCGGAACTCGCCCGACTGGAAGAGGCCGACGGGTTCGTGCGCCGGCATATCGGTCCGTCGGAGGCCGACCTGGCGGCGATGCTGGCCGTGATCGGGGCGGTGTCGCTCGACGATGTCGCGGCGAAAACGGTGCCAGCGACGATCCGGTCGAATCTGACCATGGCCCTGCCGCCCGCGATCGACGAAGCCGCCACGATCGCGGAGCTGCGCGGTCTGGCGGATCGCAACCTGCGCAAGAAATCGCTGATCGGGATGGGGTATCACGGCACCGTCACGCCGCCGGTGATTCTGCGGAATGTGCTGGAAAATCCCGGTTGGTACACCGCCTACACCCCGTACCAGGCCGAAATCGCGCAAGGCCGCCTGGAAGCGCTGCTGAACTTCCAGACCATGATCTGCGAACTGACCGGCATGGAGATCGCCAACGCCTCTCTGTTGGACGAAGCCACCGCCGCGGCCGAGGCCATGGCCATGGCCCACGCGCTGAGCAAGTCGAAATCCGACGTGATCGCGGTGGCGTCCGACCTGCATCCGCAGACCCGGGCGGTGCTGGCGACGCGGGCGCGTCCGTTGGGGATTGTTTTGGTCGATGTAATGCCGAGCGATGTGGCGGCGATCGGTTCGGCCAGGCCATTCGCGGTGTTGTTGCAGTATCCGGGATCCACCGGGGCGGTGCGCGACCTGTCGGCGGAAATCGCCGCGGCGCACGACGTCGCGGCCCTGGCCATCGTCGCGGCCGATCCGCTGGCGCTGACCCTACTGACCCCACCGGGCGAGATGGGCGCCGACATCGTCGTCGGGTCATCGCAGCGTTTCGGCGTGCCGATGGGCTTCGGCGGCCCGCATGCGGGGTATTTCGCGACCCGCGACGGTTTCAAGCGCGCCATGCCCGGCCGGCTGGTCGGCGTGTCGGTCGATGCCGCCGGGCACCCCGCCATGCGCCTCGCGCTGCAAACGCGGGAACAGCATATCCGGCGCGAGAAAGCGACATCCAACATTTGCACCGCGCAGGTGCTGTTGGCGGTGATCGCCGGATTCTATGCGGTCTGGCATGGCCCGAACGGGTTGAGCCGGATCGCGCGCCGGGTCAATCTGCAAGCCAGGCTGCTGGCCGGCTGTGCGCTGCGTGGCGGTCACCGGATACGCCACGATGCATTTTTCGATACGATCGTGGTGGAAACCGGGGAGGCCGATCGCCTGATGGCGGACGCCCTGGCCGCCGGGTTCAACCTGCGTCGGGTCGATCCCGGCGCGGTTGCCATTGCTTTGGATGAAACGGTCACCCGTGGCGATCTGGAGGCTCTGGCTGCGGTACTGGGCGGTGAATTGGCCGATACCACCGGCGGCGTGCCCGTTTCCATGGCCCGACGTTCGGCGTTTCTGCAACAATCCGTATTCGGACATTACCACGCCGAACACGAAATGCTGCGCTACCTGAAACGGTTGGAAGACAAGGACATCGCGCTCAACCGCAGCATGATCCCGCTGGGGTCCTGTACCATGAAGCTGAACGCGACGGCGGAAATGATCCCCATCACCCTGCCCGGCTTCGCGGACATGCACCCGTTCGCGCCGGCCGATCAGACCGAGGGCTTCACCACGCTGATCCAGCGTCTGGCCGATTGGCTGCGGGAGGCCACCGGGTTTGCCGCCGTCTCCCTGCAACCCAACGCCGGTTCCCAAGGCGAATATGCCGGGCTGCTGGCGATCCGCGCCTATCAGGAGGCTCAGGGCCAGGCGCATCGCGATATCTGCCTGATCCCGTCGTCTGCCCACGGGACCAACCCGGCCAGCGCGGCGATGGCGGGTCTGCGGGTGGTGGTGGTCGACTGCGACAAGGACGGCAATGTCGATCTGGCCGATTTGCGGGCGAAAGCGGCCATGCACGCGGACAAACTGGCGGCGCTGATGGTCACCTATCCGTCCACCCATGGCGTGTTCGAGGGGGCGATCCGCGATATCTGCGCCGTGGTGCACGACGCCGGCGGGCAGGTCTACATGGACGGCGCCAACATGAACGCGCAGGTGGGGCTTACGTCCCCGGCGCTGATCGGGGCGGATGTCTGCCATCTGAACCTGCACAAGACGTTCTGCATTCCGCATGGCGGCGGCGGTCCCGGGGTGGGGCCGATCGGCGTCGCGGCGCATCTGGTGCCGCATCTGCCCAACCATCCGCTGCGCGCCGATGCCGGACCGGCGAGCGGGTTTGGGCCGGTTTCCGCCGCGCCGTTCGGCAGCGCGCTGATCCTTCCGATTTCCTATGCCTATATCCGCATGATGGGGGCCGCCGGGCTGAAACGCGCGACCGAGGTCGCAATCCTGAACGCCAACTACATCGCGCATCGGCTGCGGGAGCATTACCCGATCCTTTACGCCGGGCCGGGCGGAATGGTGGCGCATGAATGCATCATCGATTGTCGTGGCTTCCAGGCGGAGGCCGGGATCATGGTGGAAGACATCGCCAAGCGCTTGCAGGATTACGGCTACCACGCGCCCACCATGTCCTGGCCGGTTGCCGGAACCTTGATGATCGAACCGACGGAAAGCGAGTCGCGCGCCGAACTTGATAGGTTCTGTGAGGCAATGATCGCGATCCGGGCCGAAATCGCCGCCATCGGGGTCGGACGGCACGATCGGACGGACAATCCGCTGAAACACGCCCCGCACACCGCCGCGGAGGTCATGGCGTCGGTCTGGACCCATGCCTATACGCGGGAGCAGGCGGCGTTTCCGCTGCCCTGGGTGGCGGTGGCGAAGTATTGGCCGCCGGTGAAGCGGGTGGACAATGTCTATGGGGATCGGAATCTGGTTTGTACGTGCGAGCCGTTGGAGAGTTATGCGGAGGCGGCGGACTGAGGCGCGGGGCTTCCGCCCCGGACCCCGACCAGGGGGCTTTGCCCCCTGGACCCCCACCAAGGGCAACGGCCCTTGGAACCGGAACATTGTGGTTTGCGTCCCTGGGGCCTACCCAGACCTATCACCGTCCGGGTGGGCCCCAGGGATGCAAACCACAAAAGAATCGCATTCCAAAGGCCGTGCCTTTGGTGGGGTCCAGGGGCAAAGCCCCTGGTCGGGGTCCGGGGCGGAAGCCCCGCCCTTACCGCCCCCAGCACATCAACAGGAGCGACCGTGACCATCCCCCCCCAGGCGATCCTCCCGGACGTCATCGCCGCCGTCGCCGAGGCCGGGCGCCGCATCGCCCGGGAATTCGCCCTCCCCGGCGGCCCTCGCCTGATCGACCACATCACCGCCCCGATCGACCATGAGGTCGAACTCTACCTCCGCGACATCCTCGTTGCCCTGGTGCCCGCCCGCTTCGTGGGCGAGGAAGCCGGTGTCGTCGCCGCCGAAGCCAACGGTCTCTGCTGGGTGGTCGATCCGCATGACGGCACCCGCGCGTTTCTGGAAGGCAAACGCGGCAGCGCCGTTTCCGTGGCACTCCTGCGCCAGGGCATCCCGGTGCTGGGCGTGGTGTTCGCCCCGCTCTGCCCCGACCGTGGGCCGGACATGATCGCCTGGGCCGAGGGCGGCGGCATCACCCGCAACGGCGTCCCGGTTGCGATCGACCTGCGGGAACGCGGTCTCGCTGCCGACGATGTGGTGTTTCTCAACCACGGGGTCTGGCAGCGCCCGGTCTGGAATTCCATCGCCTGCGCGCCGGCCCGGTTCATGCCCCTGCCTTCCATCGCCTATCGGCTGGCGCGGATCGCCGTCGGCGACGGCATTGCCACCCAGACCCTGCGCCCGGTCAATGCGCTGGACATCGCGGCGGGGCACGCCTTGCTGACCGCCGCCGGTGGCATCCTGGTGGCGGAGGACGGCGAACCCGTCACCTATAACGAGATGGGCGAGAGCCGGCCGTCCGCCTGTTTCGGCGGCGCACCCCAGGCGGTGGCGATCCTGCGCGGTCGCGCCTGGCGCGGCAGCACCGAAACGCGGCGGGAACCAAGGGTCACCCTGACCTGGCCGCGCGCCCCCGAATCGACCGCCCTAGATCGTGCCGTGGGCTGCCTGCTGGGCCTGGTCATCGGCGACAGTCTCGGCGGCCAGGTCGAAGGCCAGAGCGCGGCCGAGATCGCCCGGACCCACCCGGACGGCGTGCGGCATCTGTTCGACGGCCGGGTCTGGAACACGATCGCCGGCCAGCC
>CAMBXJ010000260.1 GCA_945871455.1 Asaia bogorensis | reverse complement strand
GTTGTCGAGCGTGGCGACCGTCACGTAGGCGTGCATCCCAGGCCGCGTGTCGAGCTGGACATGGGTGTCGGGGCCGTCCTGGACCAGGCGGACCTGGCCGTCGCTGAGAGGATTGGCGCCCAGATAGCCGAGGCTGGTCAGCAGGCCGTGCAGGTCCAGCACGTCACCCCCGGCACCGGCGTGGAAATCCACGATCTCCTTGCCGGCATCCGCCAGGCGGTCGAACGCGAACGTGCGATAGATGCCGCCGCCGGCGATGCGGTCGGCTGCTTCCAGGTCCCAGATGGATAGCTGCCCCGCGCTGTTGGCCCAGACGATGTCCGGCGTGCCGGCGCCAGACAGGTCCTGGGCGCCGATGATCGCCCATTCCGACCCCATCCGCCCGTCGAGCGGCACCGCGCGGGCGACATTGGCCCCGTGCATGAACCAAAGCTGGGCCTGTCCGGTCGTGTTCTGCCACAGGATGTCGGCGCGTCCGTCGCGGTCGAAGTCGGCCGTGGCCACGACGCGCCATTCGGTGCCGTTGCGACCGGTGCTGACGGCGACCGCGGTGGGGGTTGCGCCGTTCATGGTCCAGATCGCGACCTGGCCGGAGCGGTTGGCCCACAGCAGGTCGGTTTTGCCGTCGCCCGTGAAATCGCCGGTGCCGGTCAGTTGCCACTCGGCGCCCATGCGGCCGGTGGAGACGATCGCGGCGGTCATGGCGGTGCCGTGCATCTGCCAGATCGCGACCTGGCCCGGGCCATTTGCCCAGATCGCGTCGGCGCGCCCATCGCCGGTGACGTCGCCGGCGCCCGCGACGCGCCATTCCGCGCCCATCTGACCGGTGGGAACGCCGACGCTGACCAGGGTTGGGCCGTTCATCTGCCAGACCGCCAGTCGTCCGGCGGTGCTTTGCCAGGCCAGATCGGCGCGACCGTCATTGTTGAAGTCGCCCGTGGTCACCAGGCGCCACTCGGCCCCCATCCGCCCCGCGGTGGTTGCGAAACCGGCCATCGTGGTGCCGTTCATGATCCATTCGGCCACCTGACCGGTGCGGTTCTGCCAGACCATGGCGGCCTTGCCGTTGCCGCTGAGGTCGGCGGCGCCGACGGCACGCCACTCGGCCCCCATGCGACCGCTTGGGGTGACCGCCGCGGCCAGTCTTGGTGTCAACTGGCTAGCACCCACGACGAGTGTTGTGGACAGGCGACCCACATGTGCGTAATCGACGTCCATAAAGTAGCTGACATTTGCGTTTTGGTTAGACGTTGGCTGAAGGGCAGACGAAAAAGCCGCAGACCAATCGGCTGCTGGCGCCCAAATGTTCATGTGGAGCGCCATGACACCCTGCGGCACGTGTGCCCTATCCTCACGGACCAACTGGTCGTCGATGAGCCATCGAACCAATGACGGAAACCATTCTACTCGATAGCTGTGGAACGTCGTCAGCCCGATGAGTGGTACGAATTGAGGATGCCCCGCCCCCAATGGCTCATTGCTGTACGTGTTAGTCTGTACGCGATTGCGGCCAGATGCGGCGTCATTGCCCAGCAATTCGAAATCAACTTCGTCGTGTAATCTGGTCGTGCTGTTGAAATTATAGCCAAATAGACCTCCGACTATTCCCGGTGTCGGGCTGGTCAGTCGCGCTCTTATTTCAAATACAATTCCGCTAGATGTGTTGGAAAAAAACTGTTTACTGATCATCTCGGAGCCGACAAATGCAGCCCCGGGTCCGGTTGGGTTAAATGTATCGAGTTGCAGATGCAGAAGTCCGTTGGAGACTGCCCCTAGGCTCTGCCGAATCTGTGTCCGTCCGTAAAATGACGGATTGTTGACTGGAGCGAAACGGTTGTAATCCCAGACAGAAACGCTCGGCGACGAGTTGAAGTCGTCGTGCAGAAGTATTTCAGTTTCATTGATGGGGCCACTTGCCATTTTTCATCCCCCGCATTATACTTGCCAAGATCTGTGTTTCGGCTTCATGGATACCGTAGCTGAACCGACAGCAAAGCTCAACGTCGAAACGCAATAGGGTCGAGTCGACTGGAGTCCCATTGTTGAAATTGTTGTTGGTCGCCGTTTTCGGTGCGGCAACCGCCCAACGGTTCCGGGACCTGCTGGACAACCGGAAATGGCTCACCGAACCCGGTCAGAACCGCCAGTTGCCCGTTTGCAGCGAAGCCGGTGCCACGTTGTCGAGCGTGGCGACCGTCACATAGGCGTGCATGCCAGGCCGCGCGTCGAGCTGGACATGGGTGTCGGGGCCGTCCTGGACCACGCGGACCTGGCCGTCGGCGAGTGGATTGGCTCCCAGGTAGCCGAGGCTGGTCAGCAGGCCGTGCAGGTCCAGCACGTCACCCCCGGCACCGGCGTGGAAATCCACGATCTCCTTGCCGGCGTCCGCCAGGCGGTCGAACTCGAACGTGCGATAAATGCCGCCGCCGGCGATGCGGTCGGCCGCTTCCAGGTCCCAGATGGATAGCTGCCCCGCGTTGTTGGCCCAGATGATGTCCGGCGTGCCGGCTCCGGACAGGTCCTGGGCGCCGATGATCGCCCATTCCGACCCCATCCGCCCGTCGAGCGGCACCGCGCGGATGACATTGGCCCCGTGCATGAACCAGAGCTGAGCCTGTCCGGTCGTGTTCTGCCACAGGATGTCGGCGCGTCCGTCGCGGTCGAAGTCGGCCGTGGCCGCGACGCGCCATTCGGTGCCGTTGCGACCGGTGCTGACGGCGACCGCGGTGGGGGTTGCGCCGTTCATGGTCCAGATCGCGACCTGGCCGGCGTGGTTGGCCCACAGCAGGTCGATCTTGCCGTCGCCGCTGAAATCGCCGGTGCCGGTCAGTTGCCACTCGGCACCCATGCGCCCGGTGGACACGATCGCCGCGGTCATGGCGGTGCCGTTCATCTGCCAGACCGCGACCTGGCCCTGGCCATTTGCCCAGATCGCGTCGGCGCGCCCATCGCCGGTGACGTCGCCGGCGCCCGCGACGCGCCATTCCGCGCCCATCTGACCGGTGGGAACGCCGACGCTGACCAGGGTTGGGCCGTTCATCTGCCAGACGGCCAGTCGTCCGGCGGTGCTTTGCCAGGCCAGATCGGCGCGACCGTCATTGTCGAAGTCGCCCGTGGTCACCAGGCGCCACTCGACCCCCATCCGCCCCGCGCTGGTTGCGAAACCGGCCATCGTGGTGCCGTTCATGATCCATTCGGCGACCTGACCGGCTCGGTTCTGCCAGATCATGGCGGCCTTGCCGTTGCCGCTGAGGTCGGCGGCGCCGATGGCACGCCACTCGGCCCCCATGCGACCGGTTGGGGTGACCGCCGCGGCCAGTCGCGGTGTCAACTGGCTACCGCCCACGACGAAGGTCGCCGACCCGGTTGGCCGAACCGGATCGGATGGGGAAGCGGCCAGCGCGGTATCGAGGTCCAACTTGACGTTGCTGGCACCGAGGCTGACCAGGACCGGGGCCGTGGGCGCGAGACCACCGCCGGAGAACGTCAGACTGTAGACGCCTTGCGGCGCGGCGATCTGATATCCGCCAGAGCCCCAGGTCATGGTCCTGAACGTGCCGCCCGACCCATCCGCGGTGACGGTGACGCCGGTGGTGCCCTCGCCAGTGTCATAGAAGCGATCGCCGTCCGCATCCCGGAACACGACGCCCAGAATCTGTGGGGCATAGCCGGGCCGGTTGCCGAGGTCCTGGGTGATGACCAGTGGTCCCACCCTGGTAGCGGGGTTGTTTTCGGGTGTGACGTCGATGCCGATTTCGGCGAAATTCGCCGAGAGGAGAGCGTTGCGATGACCCGGCGGCGTCTGCATGCCGCCGGTGCCGATCCCCCAGTCGATGACAAACCCGGCGTGGCCCTCCAGCACCGAGGCGACAAACGCAAAGATGTTCTCGCCAACCGTCGAGAAGCTGTAGCCGGCATTCCTGATGCGCTGGCCGAGATCGGCCTCTCCAGGAAGTTGGTGGGACTGCGAATCGGCCTGGATCATCCGTGCGGAGTGCAGGGCGGCGGTGTCCTCCAGCGCCGTGTTCCAGGCCAGCGGCGCGACGGCCGGATAGACCAGCATTTGTTGACGAAACAGATTGAGATCGACGTTGAAGAAGCGGATGGCATTGGTGATGCTGTCGGTCGCGCCGATCCGCTGGCCGGCATCCAGGATCAGGCGGTTGAACTCGCCGCCGGGGTCGGACCGCAGGCGGTTGATGAGTTCGAGAAGAGCCTGTTCGTCGTTCGTCGGCAAGGACATCGCGCTTCTCCCGTTGGCATGCAGCCCGTCGTGGCTTGCCGCCGCGCGGATCGCCCGCGCTGCGGGTGGGGAACGCTAGGATTCTGATTTCGTGTTCGGATTCAAATCATAGATGGCGCCCTATGTCGCGATCGCAACACTATATCCGCGTTGCTTCCGGCCGGAACCGCACCCCGGCCCTCGCCAAACCGCCGCCGACGCCGATCGGCGTGCCATCGGCCCGCCAGCAGGCGGCCCCTTCCAGCACGCCGTCGGCGGCGAAATGGATCGCGCTCATGCCGCCGCCGACATTGCCGGCGGACGCCACCGGATGGCCGCGTTCGCGCATGGCGTCGAAGACGGTTGCCGGAAAGCCGGCCTCGATTTCGACGTGGTGGCCCTGGGTCCAGATGCGGGGCGCCTCCACGGCTTCCTGCACGGTCATGCCGTGGTCGATCAGGTTGGACAGCGCCTGCATCACGGAGGGGAAGATGCGCAGGCCGCCGGGAAGGCCGAGCGCCCAGATGGGTAGGCCGTTTTTGAGGACGATGACGGGGGACATGGAGGAGGTGATGCGCTTGCCGGGCGCGACCGAACTGGCGCGCCCGGGGTTCGGGTCGAACACGAACATGTAGTTGTTGGGGATCATGCCGGTTCCGGGCACGATGTAGCGGGCACCGAACAGGCTGTTGATGGTCTGGGTGCTGGCGACGACGTTGCCCATGCCGTCGGCGACGGTCAGATGGGTGGTGTGGGCGCCGCCATCGCCTGACTGGGCCACGTTGGGTCCGACCTCGGCGGCCCAGGCCTGGGCGCGGTTCATGTCGATCCGGGCGCGCCGGCTGGCGGCGTAGGCCTTGTCCAGCAGTTTCTCGACCGGCACTTTCACGAAGGCGGGATCGGCGGTGGCGGCGGCGCGGTCGGCGAAGGCGATCTTCAGGGCCTCCGCCAGCAGATGCACCGTGTCGGGGGAACCGAAGCCCAGCGCGCCGATGTCGTAGCCTTCCAGGATATTCAGCATCTGCACGATATGCAGCGGGCCGGAGGATGGCGGCGGCGGGCCGGTGATCTCGAACCCGCGATAGGTGCCGCGGATCGCTTCGCGGGTGATGGTGCGATATCGGGTCAGGTCGTCTTGCGCGATATGGCCGCCGGCCTTGGCCATGTGGTCGGCGTAATGCGCGCCGAGGGAGCCGGTGTAGAGGATCGACGGCCCTTCTCGCACGATGGAGCGCAGGGTTTCCGCGTAGTCGCCGGTGACCAGCCTTGTGCCCGCGGCGATGGGGGCGCCGCTCGGCAGGTAGAGGCGGGCGATCTCCGGGTCCATCGCCATGTCGGCGGCGCAGTCGGACACGCATTCGTGCAGATAGGGCGTCACCCGGAACCCGCGGGAGGCGTGGCGGATCGCGGGTTCCATGACATCGGCCAGGGAGAAGGTGCCGAAGCGGCTGAGTGCCTCGCACCAGCCCATCAGGTTGCCCGGGGTGGCGACCGAGGTGGGGCCGACGGCGTTCTTGCGCCCGATCGTGTCCATGGTGCCGGGGGCGGCGTTCGGGTCCGGCGCATAGGTGGTCGGGCCTGTCGCGAGCGGTGCGATGGACTGGCCGTCGATCACGGTGTGGGTGCCGTCGGCCTGGCGGATATGGGCCATGCCGCCGCCGAGAATGCCGACCATCATCGGTTCGACCACCGTCAGGGTGAAAAAGGCGGCGATGGCGGCGTCGATGGCGTTGCCGCCGGCGGCGAGCATCTCGGCGCCCGCGGCGGAGGCGAGGGGGTGGTTGGTGGCGATCAGGCCGCGCTTGCCGGTGGCGGGGTGTTTCTCACATTCGAAGGTGGTGCCGGCGCGGGTGCGCCAGTCGGCGTTGTGCATGGTGGCGTCTCCTGCGGGCGGTTTGGGGTAGGGCGGGGCTTTGCCCCGGACCCCACGAGGGGCTCTTCCCCTCGACCCCGCCAAGGCCGACGGGCCTTGGAACCCGGACTATTGGAGTTTTGGGATGGGTCCTACTCAGACCGTGACAGGTCTGGGTAAGATCCATCCCAAAACTCCAACAAATCGCATTCCAAAGGCCGTCGCCTTTGGTGGGGTCCAGGGGCAAAGCCCCTGGCGGGGTCTCGGGGCGGAGCCCCGCCCTACCTCAAACCGCCTCCGCCGAAAACGACCGCGGCCCCGCGCAGCACGCGCACCCACCCGCATGGCTGCGCA
>CAMBXJ010000259.1 GCA_945871455.1 Asaia bogorensis | reverse complement strand
ATCGCTTCGGCCGGCCGCGACCAGTCGATCCGCCCGTCCTCTCGGGTGAGCTTCGGGGCATAGGTCACCCCGGCGTCGGGCTGTGCCAACGTAGCAGGGCGGGATTCGAGCACGGCCAGGATCATCCGGGCACCGAGTGCCGCCAACGTTTCGTGCAAGGTGGCCGCCGTGGTGGTGGCGTTGATCGCCACCGCTTCCCGCAGCAGCATCGGGCCAGTGTCCAGCCCGGCTTCCATTTGCATGATCGTCACGCCGGTTTCCGCGTCCCCCGCCAGAATCGCCGCCTGGATCGGTCCGGCCCCACGCCAGCGCGGCAACAGGCTGGCATGGATGTTCAGACAACCGGTCCCGGGCGCATCCAGCATGGCCTGAGGCAGGATCAGCCCGTAGGCAACCACCACCGCGACATCCAGGTCGAGCGCCGCGAACGCCGCCTGCGCCGCCAGGTCGGTCCGCAATCGCTCCGGCGTACGGACCGGGAGCCCAAGCTCATCGGCCGCGATATGCACGGGACAACGGCGTAGGGCCTGGCCTCGGCCGGCCGGGCGTGGTGGCTGGCAATAGACCGCGGCAATTTCGTGCCCCGCCGCGTGCAGGGCGTGCAAGGTCGGCACCGAGAAGTCGGGGCTGCCCATGAATGCGAGGCGCATCGCCTAACGCTTCATGTCGTCGCGCTTCTGTCGCTGGTCCTTCGCCAAGCGCCGCATGATGATGTTGCGCTTCAGGATGGAGAGGTGATCGACGAACAGCACGCCGTTCAGATGGTCGATTTCATGCTGCACGCAGGCGGATAGCAGGTCGTCCGCGTCCATTTCCCGCCTGGCGCCGGTCTGGTCCAGGTAGCGCACCCGGACCCGCGCCGGGCGGGTAACGTCGGCGTACTGGCCGGGAAGCGACAGGCAGCCTTCTTCGCGGGTGGCGAGTTCCTCACTGGCGGCGACGATTTCCGGATTGATCAGGGCGTGCGGGTCGTTCTTGTCCTTCGGCACAAGGTCGATCACGATCACGCGAAGCGTAACATCGACCTGCGGTGCCGCCAGGCCGATGCCAGGGGCGCGGTACATCGTGGCGAACATGCGCGCGATCAGGTCGCGGATCGCATCGTCGTCGGCCGCGGTCACCGTCTTGGCCTTGGCTTTCAGGGTGGGATGGGGCGCGATCAGGATGGGCATCGTGCCGATCGTGTCGCTGGTCATTGTGTCGTTCGCCATGTGGCGCATGTAGCGGTCCGAGACGCGGTAATCAACGGATGTGACGGACCGATCGTGTCTGGATTCGTTTGCCTCCGGGGCAGCGCCAGCGCGGTTCCAGGGCACCTCCAGAGCCGCTTCCGGTGCGCGCACCGGTGCCTGGCGCGTGCGTGGCCGCGCATTGCTCCCCCGCGCCTTGCTCCGTTGACACCACCCGATGCGTGGCAAATGATCGCGGCTAGGCGCAACGCCCAAGAATCAAGCGCGTCACAGGGAGGTAGCGGATGACGACCCGACAAATGTCAATCGGATTGGCGTGTGTGTTCGGCGTGGCCATGGCCGCCGCCCAGCCGCTCGCCGCGCAAACGCAGAAAGGCACGCTGGTCTTTGCGGTTGAATCGCTCAGCGGCCAGACCCTGGATCCGATTCTGGAAGGTCGGCCCGGCAACGCGGTCTACCAGGCGGCGATGTATGACTCCCTGGTCGGATTCGACCTGGAAAAGGGTGGCCTGGGGCCGGGAGTCGCCGAAAAATGGCAGCTCTCCGACGATGGGCTGAGTTGGACCTTCATCTTGCGGCCGAACCTGCGCTTCCATAACGGCGACAAGCTGACGGCGGCGGACATCAAGTTCAGCCTGGAACGCCACATGGCGCCGAACTCGACCGCCGCGGCCGCCGCGGTGATGCGCCGCGTCATCAAGAGCATCGACGTGATCGACGACCTGACGGTGCGGGTGAACACCACCAGCGTGCAGATCGGCCTGCCCTCCACGTTCAGCCGAGCGACGGCGCCGGAAGGGACGGTGATGCCGAAGGCGTATATTGAGAAGGTGGGGGAGGAGGAGTTCCGCAAGAAGCCGGTCGGCAGTGGCCCTTGGCGGTTCGGGCGGAATGTGCCGGGCGATCGGATCGAGTATATCGCGGTCGACTACCCGCATTGGCGCGGCACGCCCAGCTTCAAGAATCTGCATATGCTGCTGGTGCCGGAGGAAAGCACGCGCGTTGCGATGGTGCGCACAGGGGAGGCGGGGATCGCGTCGATCGGGCCGGAAACTATGCTGAGCGCGTCGAAGGGCGGTCTGGAGGTTCTATCCGTTCCCGGCACGATGCAGGCGCTGTATCAGTTTTGGGGCAGTTTCAAGCCCGGAGTGAAAGGCACGCCGGTTGCCAACGCGCGCGTGCGGGAGGCGCTGTCGCTGGCGGTCGATCGTCAGCAGATCATCGACCACGTGATGAACGGCAAGGCGAGCATGCCGTTTCCGTTCGCGGCCTTCCCCTATAGCGAGTTCATCAGCCATGACCGCTGGGCGAAGTGGTCGAAGGAGGCGCTGCGCTACGATCCCGCGCGCGCCAAGCAGATCCTGGTCGAGGAAGGCTATCCCAACGGGTTCGAACTGACCTTCATGAACACGGCGCTGCCGGGAACGCAGTTCATGGTCGATATCGGCACCGCCGTCGCCGACATGTGGACCAAGATCGGCGTGAAGGTGAACCTGAAGCACTACGAATGGGGGTCCTTCGCGCCGTTGGCCAATGGCGACCAGCCGCAGTTGACCGGCAATGTGTCTATGTATCGCACCGCCGGACGTCCCGATCTGGCGTGGCGCTACAATGCGGCCTTCGCGCCGGACAGCTCTCAGCGGCTATTGGGCGACAAGACTACCTGCGACAAGACCTGCGAGGATTTCGTCAAGGTCTACGCGGCGCTGAATGCCGAACGCGATCCGGCGAAGCGCACCGAATTGTCGGATAAGATGCTGGATCTGCTCAACAACGCCTGGGTTGCGGTACCGATCATCGAGGGCATGGGATACTACGCGGTGAACAAGAAGATGGTCGGTCAGTTCCAGCCGATCCCGGGCCGGCATGAATTGGGCGACGTGTTCGAGCGCGTCTCGCGTCCCGATCAGAAGCCCTGGAAATAGTGGCGCTTCGGTGAAGCGTTACATCGCCCAGCGCCTGTTCCAGGGCGCGATCCTGCTGTGCATGGTCACGACGATCGTGTTCTTCCTCGGGCGGTTGACCGGCAACCCGGTCGATATGATGTTGCCCGAGGACGCGACCACCGAGGATCGCGATGCCATGATCGCGGCTCTCGGCCTGGATGGCCCGCTGCATTCGCAGTTCCTGATCTTTATCGGCAACGCGTTGCAGGGCGATCTCGGCAACTCGATCCGCATGCGCCAGCCGGCCGTGGAGGTGTTTTTCGACCGGCTGCCGAACACCCTGGCGATCATCCCCTGGGCCATTCTGATGGCCATGTGCATCGGCATACCGTTGGGTGTGTTCGCGGCGCTCAATCGCGGCAATTTCCTTGATCGATTGGCCGGGGGCGTGGCGGTGATCGGGGTCGCCACGCCGAATTTCTGGCTGGGTATCCTGCTGATCTACATCTTCAGCGTGGAGTTGGGGTGGCTGCCATCCGGGCGGATGGGCGGGCCGGAACATTACGTGCTGCCGGTCATTACCATGGGACTGTTCCTGGTCGCCGGGTTCATGCGCTTGATCCGATCCAGCATGCTGGAGATCATGGACAGCGAGTTCATCAAGCTGGCACGCATCAAGGGGCTGAGCGAGACGACCGTCATCTGGAAACACTGCCTTCGCAATGCCCTGATCCCGGTGCTGACCCTGTGGGGCGTGTTCGTGGGCAACCTCGTCACCGGGTCGATCGTGGCGGAAACGGTATTCGCCTGGCCCGGTGTCGGTCGCCTGACCTATGAGGCGGTGATCTTCCGCGATTTCCCGTTGTTGCAGGCGGTGGTGATCCTGCACGCGGTGATGATCCTGATGGTGAACCTGATGGTGGATATCCTGTACGCTTACGTCGATCCGCGGATCCGGCTGACATGATGCGCGCAACCGACCCCGGTCTTATCACTTCCGCATTCATCCGCCGCGGGATGGGAGGAGGATTGCTTCGGCTCAAACGGCATGCCTCTCCGTCGTGGCCCGGCTTGACCCGGCCACCCGCCCCCGAGTTCGCACCAACCATTGCAAGCACTGGTATTTCCGCCATTGCGTGGGGGGCCGGCTCAAGCCCGGCCATGACCGAGAGGGCAATGGCGGTACCCCGTCTCCCCAATATTAGGCAGCGCGCAATAATTACTGATCCAACCGGGACACGGACGCCGAGACCCCGTCATGGTGGGTGCAGGCCCGCCATCCACGACTTACGGTGCACCAACCTCGCAAGTCGTGGATGGTGGGCCCGCGCCCACCATGACGCGGAGAGGCATGTGCCGCCTCCCGGTGCGGTAATTTTTCCCCGTCGCCTTAGGGCACCGGGTGGCACGCCGGTTACCTGGGGCCGGCCGCTCCGGGCGAGCGCCCGCCAACAACGAACGCCCTGAGAGCCATGCGAAATCTCCCCTGGATTCCGGCCTCGATTATCGCCGTGATGGTGATTATGGCGGTATTCGCGCCGTATCTGGCGCCCTACTCGCCGATCGACCAATCGCTGCCGGACAAGCTGCTGCCGCCGTTCTGGATCGAGGGCGGCAGCACGAAATACATCCTGGGTACCGATGCGTTCGGCCGGGACATGCTCAGTCGGCTGATCTATGGCGCGCGCGTCAGCCTATTGGTGGCACTGCTGGCGTTGACCGCGGGCGGCGGCGTCGGATTGGTGATCGGCATCGTCGCCGGGTATTTCGGAGGGCGGCTGGAGGCCCTGCTGATGCGGCTCGTCGACGCCGCTTTCACATTCCCCGCCATTCTCTTCGCGCTGCTGCTGGCGGTCACGATGGGCCAAGGGCTCGGCACCCTCGTCATCGCCATCAGCCTGCTGCTGTGGGCCAGTTTCGCGCGCATCATGCGGGGGGAGGTGCTGGCCCTGAAGCAGCGCGATTTCGTGGCGCTGGCGAAAGTGCGCGGCTGCTCGTCCCTGCGCATCATGGTCACGCATATTCTCCCCAACGTGCTGAACACGTTCATGGTCCTGCTGACCCTGAACATCGGCGTGGTCATCGTGGCCGAGGCGTCGTTGAGCTTCCTGGGCGCCGGCATTCCGCCGCCAACCCCGACCTGGGGCCTGATGATCTCGGAAGGCCGCGGCCGCATTTCCACGGCCTGGTGGGTGTCCCTGATCCCCGGCATCGCGATCACCCTGCTGGTCCTGTCGGTCAACCTGTTCGGCGACTGGCTGCGTGACCGGCTCGATCCCAGGCTGAGGCAGCTTTGATGGAACCCGACACGGTCCTGGAGGTCCGCAACCTCACCACGCATTTCTTCCTGCGCCGTGGCGTGGTGAAGGCGGTCGATGGGGTCGGTTTTTCGATCAAACGCGGGGAGGTGCTGGGTCTGGTCGGCGAGTCCGGCTGCGGCAAAAGCCTGACCGCGCTGTCCCTGATGCGTCTGCTGCCCCGTGGCGGCGCGCGCACCATCGCGGGCGAAATCATGCTGGATGGCGAGGACATCCTGACCAAGACCCCGCGGGAGATGCGCGCCATCCGTGGCGGTAAGATTTCAATGATCCTGCAGGACCCTCAGACATCCTTGAATCCCGTGTTCAGCATCGGCAACCAGATCTGCGAGGCCATCGTCCGGCGCATCGGTGGGCGCAAGCGCGATGCCGTCACGGAGGCCGTCGAGTCGCTGCGCCGCGTCGATATCGCCGCCCCGGAGCAGCGGATCGGCCAGTTTCCGCATCAGATGAGCGGGGGGATGAAGCAGCGCGTTGTCGGTGCCATCGCGATCACCGGCAAGCCCCAGGTGCTGATCGCCGATGAGCCGACGACGGCGCTGGATGTGACGATCCAACTGCAATACCTGAAACTGCTGAAGCGCCTGCAAGCGGAAACCCAGATGGGGGTGCTGTTCATCACGCATGATTTCGGCGTGGTGGCGCGCATCTGCGATCGGGTCGCGGTGATGTATGCCGGTCGCATTGTCGAATGTGGCCCGGTGCGCCAGGTGTTCGACAGCCCCTCGCATCCTTACACGCAGGCGCTGATCGCCTCGGTGCCGAAGATGACGGAAAGCCCGGATCGGCTGCCGACCATCGAGGGGCAGCCTCCCGCATTGTGGGACCTGCCGGTCGGTTGCCGGTTCGCCGCGCGCTGCCCACATGCGGAACAGCGGTGCCGCGACGCCTATCCCGAATCGTTCCAGGTGGGTGCGGACCATACCGCCGATTGCTGGAGGCTGGGTCCGGCATGAGCACCGATACGCTGCTGCGCGTAACCAATCTGCGCAAGCACTACCCGTTCACCAAGGGGATTCTGTTTGCCAGGACCGTTGGCCATGTGAAGGCGGTCGACGACATTTCCTTTACCATCGCGGCTGGCCAAACCCTGGG
>CAMBXJ010000258.1 GCA_945871455.1 Asaia bogorensis | reverse complement strand
GTTGCGGCGACATCCTCGGCGAGCTGACGGTTGCTGTTGCAGGCGACAATCTTCATTCAGCGAAACCGCATGGTTGGTCGTCGAACCGGTCGATCGCGCCGGAAAACCCCGGCTCTGTAGCAATGCCGGTCCCCCCTGTCCATGGTTCGGCCCAGGGACATGGCAGGGGGAGCAGGCAGGGGGAGGTGGCAGGGGGAGCAGGCAGGGGCCGCGTCCGGGGCCGCCGCGGCGCTGGACCAGGGATGCCCGGTCACCGCGCGGTCGATGCCCCGGTCGATGCCCCGGTCGATGCCCCGGTCAATGCCCCAATCGATGCCCCGGTCAATGCGCTGTCAGGGCGCCGCCAAGGCCGCCAACCGCGCCGCCGATCAGCGCGCCCTTGGCCGGCTTCCCGCCCGTCACCGCCGACACGCCGGCCCCGGCACCCGCACCGATCGCGGCCCCGGTCACGCCGCGGGTCAGCGGATCCGACCCACAGGCCGCAACACCGAGCACCAGCATCATCGCCACCAGCGCCATGGAAATGGAACGTGTCATGTTCATGCAATCCCTTATTATCAACGGCGTCCACGATAGGATGCGGAGGGTACCGCGAGGTGGCAAAATCATGGCGATCCCAAGGCATTCGATCACGGTCATGTCAGCTCGCCCGCCGGCCTCGGACCCGATCGGGTGCGCCCTGCCCGTTCTCCCCCTTG
This sequence comes from Asaia bogorensis, assembly GCA_945871455.1. Lineage (GTDB taxonomy): Bacteria > Pseudomonadota > Alphaproteobacteria > Acetobacterales > Acetobacteraceae > Rhodopila. Next base: position 5,792 of record CAMBXJ010000258.1, on the reverse strand, counting down.
TGCACCGCACCCGCCGGGGCTAGAGCGTGCCCGCGGTATGTCATCGCCCGGTTTTGATACCCAGAGTTCTGACATCCAAGGTTCTACCAATAGCTGTATCACCGGTCACGGCGGCGCCGTCCCGTCGCCCGTGCCCCCGCCATTCCCCCTTGCCCGAAGGTCATAAAGGTCATCTCGATGTTCTCCCGGCTGCTCGGCTTCATGTCAGCCGACATGGCCATCGATCTCGGCACCGCCAACACGCTGGTTTACGTGAAGGGTCGCGGGATCGTGCTGGCCGAACCCTCCGTCGTGGCCATCGCCGATGTCCGCGGCAAGAAGCAGGTCGTCGCCGTCGGCGAAGAAGCCAAGCAGATGCTCGGCCGCACCCCCGGCTACATCACCGCCAGCCGCCCGCTGCGTGACGGCGTCATCGCCGATTTCGAAGTGGCGGAGGAAATGATCAAGCATTTCATCCGCAAGGTGCACAACCGCCGTGGCTTCGCCTCCCCCCTGATCATCGTCTGCGTCCCGTCCGGTTCGACGGCGGTGGAACGGCGAGCCATCCAGGAAAGCGCCGAAAGCGCCGGCGCGCGCCGCGTGCAGTTGATCGAGGAACCGATGGCCGCCGCGATCGGCGCCGGCCTGCCCGTAACTGAACCGTCCGGATCGATGGTCGTCGATATCGGCGGCGGCACGACGGAGGTCGCGGTGATCTCCCTGGGCGGCATCGTCTATTCGCGCAGCGTCCGGGTCGGCGGCGACAAGATGGATGAGGCAATCATCTCCTACATCCGCCGCCACCATAACCTGCTGATCGGCGAGTCCTCGGCCGAACGCATCAAGATGGATATCGGCGCCGCCGCGGTGCCGGAAGACGGCGAAGACGGCCCCTATCGCGAAGTCCGCGGTCGTGACCTGATGAACGGCGTGCCCCGGGAAGTGATCGTCAGCCAGCAACAGATCGCCGCCAGTCTGAACGAGCCGGTTTCCGCCATCGTCGAAGCCGTCAAGGTCGCGCTGGAAAACACCCCCCCCGAACTGGCCGCCGATATCGTCGATCGCGGGATCGTTTTGACCGGCGGTGGCGCGTTGCTGCACCGCCTGGACCAGGTCCTGCGGGAAGCGACCGGACTGGCTGTCGTGGTGGCCGAAAACCCGCTGCAATGCGTGGCCCTGGGCACCGGACGCGCGCTGGAGGAGCGGAAGCGCCTCAGCAATGTGCTCACCAGCATGTACTGACGGCGCCAAGCCGCCCGGACGCTTGCATCATCGGAAAGCGTGCCTCCACGACCGATTACTGCTAGTTGATCGCTGATGCTCCGCCTTTCCGTCCAGGCTCGCCAGGCACTCGCAAAACTGACCTTGCCGGTGCTGATCGTGGCATCGTTCGGCCTTATGCTGGTCGGCAAGGCCGATGCGCTGCTGGTCGATCGTGCCCGCGTTGCGCTGGCCGACGCACTGGCACCGATCTTCGCCATCGTCGATGAACCGCTGGGGCAGATCCGCGATGCGATCCACGAAGCCGGCGGCCTGTGGACGCTGCGAGAGCAAAACGCCCGCCTGCGTGACGAAAACGAGCGGTTGCGCCGCTGGCAATCGATCGCGCTGGCGTTGGACGCGGAAAACCAGCGGCTGAAGGCCACCTTGCGCTGGGTCCCGGACAATGCCCCGGCCTTCGTCACGGCGCGCGTGGTCGCCGATGCCGGCGGCCTCTACGCCCGCGCCGTGCTGCTGTCGGTTGGCCCTGGCCACAGCATCCGCAAGGGTGCCATCGCGCTGGATGAGCGGGGTCTGGTCGGCAGGGTCACCGAACTCGGTGCCCGAACCGCGCGGGTTCTGCTGATTACCGATCTGAACAGCCGCATCCCCGTGATCATGGAAACCTCCCGCGCCCGCGCCATTCTGGTGGGCACCAACGGCCCCCGCCCTCGCCTGCTCTATTGGGCCGAAGGCACCGTGCCGCAACAGGGAGAGCGGATCGTCACCAGCGCCGAAGCCAACGCGCTGCCGGCAAATCTGCCGATCGGCACCGTCCGCTACAGCGCCAGTGGCGTGCCGGAGGTCGAACCGGAAGCCATGTTGCAGCGGCTGGAAGTCGTCCGGGTGTTCGATTACGGCCTGGGCGGATTGCCCGCACTGGAACCGGCGCAGCGCTCCACACCGGGTCGGCATTGATGGCACGGATCGACCAGAACCCGGGTATCCGGCCAACCCTGACCATTGGGCGGCGACTGGACATTGCCGCTCGCCACGCCTTCCCGGCCTTTACCACGGTCATGATGATGCTGCTGACCGAATTGCCGCTGAAAATGCCTGGCCAGGCGGCGCTGTTGCCGGCGGTGGCGCTGATCGCGGTATGGTTCTGGTCCCTGGTCCGCCCGTCCTCCATGCCGCCGCTGGCCGTGTTCGTGATCGGGTTTCTGCTGGACCTGCGCGCCTACCTGCCGTTGGGCAGCGGCGTGCTGACCCTGCTGATCGCGCACGGTATGGCGGCCCGGTTTGGCCGCGGGTTGGTCCAGCAGGGCTTCGCGATGGTCTGGCTGGTGTTCGGCTTCGTCGCCACCGGCGCCGCCGCCCTGTTGTGGTTGCTGACCGCCCTGCTGACATTCCGGCTGCTGTCCCCTGCCCCGGCCCTGTTCCAGGCGGCAATCACGGCCGCGCTGTATCCGGTCCTGGCAATTCCATTCGCCAGCGCCCATCGCACCCTGGCCAATCCGGAACAGGCATGAAGCGCGATACCACCCGCACCAGCGTCTTCACCCGACGCGCCCTCCTGCTCATGGGCGGCCAGGTCGCCTTGCTCGGTGGCCTCGCCGCTCGACTTTATCAGGAACAGGTGGTGGACGGCGCCCGCTACGCAACGCTCGCCGAGGACAACCGCATCAGCGCCCGCATGATCGCCCCGCCCCGCGGACGCGTGCTGGACCGCCACGGCACCGTGATCGCAGGCAGCCGGATCAACTGGCGCGCGCTGCTGGTGTCGGAGCAGACCAGCAATGTCCAGGCGACCCTGGAGGCGTTTTCCCGCATCGTGCCGCTGAGCGAATACGAACGCCTGCGGATCGAGCGCGAATCCACCCGCCGTCGCCGCTTCATCCCGGTGATGGTGCGCGAATTCCTGTCCTGGGAGGATATGGCGCGGATCGGCGTCAACGCCCCGGAACTGCCGGGTATCCTGGTGGATGTCGGCACCACCCGGATTTATCCGTTCGGCGATCAGATGTCGCATATCGTCGGCTATGTGGCCCCGCCGAACGAGGCCGATGTCGCCAAGGACCCGCTGCTGGCCCTGCCCGGCCTACGCATCGGACGCGCGGGTGTCGAGAAATACCACGACCTGGCCCTGCGCGGGCGCGCCGGCGCGGTGCAGTTGGAGGTCAATGCCCTCGGGCGGGTCATCCGCGAGTTGGACCGCCAGGAGGGCATGCAGGGCGACGATGTCGGCCTGACCATCGACGCCGGCCTGCAGCGCCATGCGCTCAATCGGCTCGGCGACGAGAGCGCCAGTGCGGTCGTGATGGATTGCCGCAATGGCGAGATCCTGGCGATGGCGACCAATCCGTCCTTCGACCCCACCGTGTTCAACTCCGGCGTGTCGCAGGCGCAATGGCGCGAATGGACCAAGGATCGCCGCACGCCGTTGATCAACAAGGCAACCTCGGGGCTGTACGCGCCGGGCTCGACCTTCAAGATGGCGGTGGCTCTGGCGGGATTGGAAGCGCGCACCATCACGCCTTGGGACCGGGTCGAATGCCCGGGACATTACGATCTGGGCGATACGCGCTTCCATTGTTGGCGGAAGGGCGGCCATGGCATGGTCGATCTGCGGGGCGGTATCAAATATAGCTGCGATGTCTATTTTTATGAGATCGCGCGTCGCACCGGCATGGACCGTATCGCGGCGATGTCGCACCGGCTGGGGATGGGGGTCGAACTGCCGCTCGACCTGCCGAACCAGCGGGCCGGCCTGGTGCCGACCCGGTCCTGGCGCATGAAAAAGGGCAAACACTGGAATATCGGCGACACGATCGTCAGCGGAATCGGCCAGGGCTATCTCCAGGTCACGCCGTTGCAACTGGCGACGTTTACCGCCCGCATCGCCAGCGGTCGGGTCGTGCAGCCACATTTGACGCGCAAGATCGGCGCCACGACGCAACCCGGGTCCCGGGCGGACGAATGGCCGAGCCTTGGGGTGCCTGAGCGGGCTTTGCAGATCATCCGGGAAGGGATGTGGTCGGTCGTCAACGAACAGGGCGGCACCGCGCCATTGGCCAAGCTGCCCGATTCGCGCTGGCAGATGTCCGGCAAGACCGGCTCGTCGCAGGTGCGTCGGGTGTCCCGCGAAATGCGCGAAAGCGGCAAATTCGACAGCGAGAAACTGCCCTGGGAATTTCGCCCGCACGCGTTGTTCGTCGCCTACGCGCCGCATGACGCGCCCCGATACGCCGTGTCGGTCGTCGTGGAGCATGGCAATGCCGGCGCCGCCGCCGCCGCGCCGATCGCGCGCGACATCATGATCGAGGTGATGCAGCGCGACCCGGGCAACCGCGTCGATCCGCCCACACCGCGCGTCGCCCAGGTGAAGTCATGAGTGTGAAGCCGTGAGGGCGCATTCATGATGGAACGGCGCCTCTGGCGGGAAACCTCGTTCGACCTGACCGGCAAGATCCGGCGGATCAACTGGTTGTATGTCCTGCTGCTGTGTGCCCTGGCCGGCGTCGGCTATACCGCGCTGTACAGCGCCGCGGGGGGCGCTCAGGAACCTTATGCCGGCCGCCATGCCCTGCGCTTCGGGTTCGGCGCCCTGCTGATGCTGGGGATCGCCCTGATCGATATCCGCTTCATCGCGCGCCTGGCCTGGCCCGCCTATCTGGGCTGCGTCGGTCTGTTGGTGATGGTCATGCAGATGGGCCATATCGGCAAAGGCGCGCAACGCTGGATCGACCTGGGCGGGTTCCAGTTGCAACCGTCCGAGTTGATGAAAATCGCCCTGGTCCTGGCCCTGGCATCCTGGTTCCACCGCGCCTCGTGGGAACGGATCGGCAATCCGCTGTTCCTGATCCCGCCGATAATCGCGGTCGCCATCCCGGTCCTGCTGGTGCTGCGCCAACCCAACCTGGGCACCGCCATGATCACCTGCCTGCTGAGTGGGGCGATGTTTTTCGCCGCCGGAGTCCGCTGGTGGAAGTTCCTCCTGGTCGCTCTGCCGATCCCGTTTGCCGCCCAGATCGCCTATTCCCATCTTCGCGATTATCAGCGCGCCCGGATCGACACCTTCCTGCATCCCGAATCCGACCCGCTCGGCGCCGGCTACAACATCATCCAGTCAAAGATCGCCCTGGGCTCGGGCGGCATCTGGGGCAAGGGGTTCCTGCAAGGCACCCAGGGTCATCTCGATTTCCTGCCGGAGAAGCAGACCGATTTCATCTTCACCATGATCGGCGAGGAGTTCGGCCTGGTGGGCGCCTTGGCGGTGATGGGGCTGCTGACCATGATCATCCTGGGCGGCATGCTGATCGCGATGCGCTGCCAGCATCAGTTCGGGCGGCTGGTGGCGCTGGGCATTTCGGTGAATTTTTTCCTGTACGTGTTCGTCAACATCGCCATGGTGATGGGTGCGATCCCGGTCGGCGGCGTGCCGCTGCCGCTGGTCTCCCATGGCGGGTCGGCCGTGATCACGGTGATGGTCGGCTTCGGCATCCTGATGTCGGTGCATGTGCATCGCGATGTGGAGTTCGCGAATATGCGGGATGAGCGGTGACGGTGTCGCCGCGTCTGGTCGGGGCGTACCGACGGACGGTCTATGCGGT
>CAMBXJ010000257.1 GCA_945871455.1 Asaia bogorensis | reverse complement strand
CTGGGGCCTACCCGGACGGTGATAGGTCCGGGTAGGCCCCAGGAATTCAAACGACAAAAGAATCGCATTCCAAAGGCCGTGCCTTTGGTGGGGTCCAGGGGCAAAGCCCCTGGCGGGGTTCCGGGGCAGCGCCCCGCGCCTCAGGCCGCGACCGCCTCGGCCTCAACCCGCCCGCAGGCGCCGGATGCCGCGAACAGCGCCCGCAGCAGCTTGTTGTTCAAAGCGTGCCCCGGGCGGTGGGCAACAAACCGCCCATGCAGTGCCGCCCCGGCCAGCGCCAGATCGCCAACGGCATCCAGCAGCTTGTGGGCGGCAAATTCGTTGTCCATGCGCAGACCGCCCGGATTGAGGACGGTATGCCCGTCCACCACCAGCGCGTTGTCCAGGCTGCCGCCCTGCGCCAGGCCGGCGGCTTGCAGCTTTGCCACGTCCTCGGCCAGTGCGAAGGTCCGGGCGCGGGCGATGCCGTGGCGGAAATTCGTCGTGTTCAGCCGCAGGGCGCTGGTTTGCCGGCCGATCGCCGGTGCAGCGAAGTCGATCGAGATCTCCATGTCCAGGATCGGCGCCGCGGTGCGGGAAAAGCCGGGAAGCGGCCGGAATTCGGCGAAGGCGTCGCCATCGGTTACGCGCACCGTGCGTTGGATTTCGATCGTCCGGCGCGGCGCGGCCTGTTCGGCGATCCCGGCGCATTCCAGCAGGAACAGGAACGGCGCGGCGGACCCGTCCAGGATCGGCACTTCCGGCCCATCCAACTCCACCAAAGCGTTGTCGACGCCGGCGGCGGAAAACGCGGCCATCAGATGCTCGATCGTGCCGACGCGGGCCGAGGCCCAATCGGCATCGGCGATGACGGTGCAAAGGCGGGTATCGACGACGCGATCATAGGTCGCGGGAATGGAGCGATTCAGATCGGTGCGGCGGAACACGATGCCATGGTCGATGTCAGCGGGTTTCAAGGTCAGGCTGACCCGCTGCCCGGAATGCACGCCAATTCCCACGCAATTGATCGGCGCCTTCAGCGTATGCTGGCGCATGGCGGCTCGTTCGGAGCGGACGATGTCCAGGCTGGGGAGTTGCGGCGAACGATCCATCGGTGGGTTTTTCCCGATCGACGCGAAGGCGGAAGCACCTGCGTCTGTGATAGGCTTATCCCGATGAACGCGTCGCGGCCAGTCAATGATTATTGCTGAGTATTTCGCACCAACACACTGATTTTATTGAATTTGTCGCGCCGCCGCAAAACAAGCCGAGCGGGTTTGTGACGGTCCTGTCCGCCGGAGTGTCGCCGCCCGGAAAATTCCCGCGCATTGCGGTCCCCGAGGTCAAAAGACCCGGTACCTGCCGAGGTGCCGGGTCCGTCAAAGTCAGGATGAAAAACCGGCCCGCTTGCCGTTACGAAGATTGCCGCCGAAGGAATGCCGGGATCTCGATCCCGACCTCATCGCTGCTCCGTGTCGGGCGAACCGAAGGCGGAAGCGTCTCGGTCGGGGTTTCGGACGTGGCGGAAGCGGTCCGCCGAAACGTCGGTGCCTGGGCTTCGACAGGCGCCGGAGCCGCCGTCTGGCGTCGTCGAAACGCGCCCGTCACTGTGGTGAACAGGCTCGGTCGTGCCGGTTCGGCGGCCGGCGGCGGCACCATCGTGAGGGATGGCGGCGTGCTGGCCGGACGACTGTCATCCACGAACCGACCTTGGCGATGCATCGGTTGCGCCGCCGACGAGGGCTGGCGCAGCGGAATCGGCTGTGGGCCGGCCTGATGCCCGCCCACCTGAGGCTGCGCCATCGCTGATTCCGACTGGGCGTCCTGCATCGACACTGTGTCCATCTGCAAGGCCGTCGCCGACTGACGCAGAGGCACCGCCGACATCATCTGTGCGGGGGCAGTGGACATCATAAGCACGGGCGCGGTGGACATCATTTGCGCGGGCGAAGTGGACATCATCGGTGCCGGCGCGGCGGAGTTGGCCGCCAGCGCCGGAGCAGCCATGCCCGCTGGCACATGAATCGGCTGCGGCGCCGGCATCGCGCCACCACCACCCACCGCGACCAGACGCGGCCTCTGCTGCTCTGTCTTCTGCGAGTCGATCCCGGTGGCCACCACCGACACACGAATCCGGCCGGTCAGCGATTCGTCGACCGCCGATCCGAATATCACGTTGGCTTCCTCATCCACTTCCTCGCGGATGCGGTTGGCGGCCTGATCGACCTCGAACAAGGTCAGATCGTCGCCGCCGGTGATGTTGATCAGCAGGCCACGCGCGCCGGCCATGCTGGTATCTTCCAGCAGCGGATTGTTGATCGCGGCCTCGGCGGCGCGAATGGCGCGGTTTTCGCCGTCGGCTTCCCCCGTGCCCATCATCGCCTTGCCCATTTCCGCCATCACCGTGCGGATATCGGCGAAGTCCAGGTTGACCAGCCCGTGCACCATCATCAGGTCGGTGACGCCGCGCACGCCCATGTAAAGCACCTGGTCGGCCATCTTGAACGCATCCTTCCAGGTGGTGCGCTCATTAGCCATACGGAACAGGTTCTGGTTGGGGATAACGATCAGAGTGTCAACGTATTGCTGCAACTCCTCGATCCCCTGATCGGCGGAGCGAGCCCGGCGGACACCTTCAAACCCGAACGGCTTGGTCACCACGCCGACGGTCAGGATGTTTCTTTCCCGCGCCATGCGCGCAATGACGGGCGCGGCGCCCGTGCCGGTGCCGCCGCCCATGCCAGCGGTGATGAACACCATATGGGCGCCGTCCAGGTGCCGGTACAGCTCATCCGCGGCTTCTTCCGCGGCGGCGCGGCCGATCTCCGGCTTCGCGCCCGCCCCCAACCCCTGCGTGATATGCGGACCCAACTGAATCCGCCGATCCGCCCGGCTGTGCACCAATTGCTGCGCATCGGTGTTGGCGACAACGAAATCCACGCCCTGCAGATTGAGCGCGATCATGTTGTCGACGGCATTCGTGCCGCCGCCACCCACCCCGATCACGGTGATTCTGGGCGTGAAGTCGGTATGGGTCGTTTGAGGGATCGTCAGGTTAAGAGTCATTGCGATTGCTCCCCCGGATTACGGGTCCACGGTTAAGCTGGGTGTTACGACAAGTTGTCCGATTCGCGAGAGGTCACACGCGATCCTTGAGAAAATTCACCAACCGCCGGAGCATCCCCGCCGGGCGTTCGGGTTCGATTTCGGCATCGCTGAAGGTGCGGCCATTGCCGGCCGCCCAGGATAGAAGTCCGGCCGCGGTGCTGAACGCCGGGCTGGAGGCCAGTTCCGGCAGGCCGCGCAAGGTCGTCGGGCGACCCAACCGCACCTGCCGTCCCAGCATCCGCACTGCCATTTCCCGCAAACCCGGCAACTGGCAGGCCCCGCCGGTCAGCACGACCCGGTTCCCCGCGGCGCGTGCCATCCCGGAACTGTCCAGGCTCTCCTTCACGTATTCGAAGGTCTCCTCGATGCGAGGGCGGATGATGTTGACCACCATGCTGCGCGGCACACGCGCCAACTGGTGGTCGTCTTCCTCCCCCACCTGCGGTACCGGCAGCATTTCCGTGTCGTCGTCCGGGCTGTTCTCGACATTCCCGTACAAGGTCTTCAGTCGCTCGGCATGCGCGAGAGGCGTCGACAGGCCGGAGGCCAGGTCCTTGGTCACATGCAAACCGCCGATCGGCAGTTGCGCCGTGTGCATCAACTGATTGTCGGCGAACACCGCCAATCCGGTCGTGCCGCCGCCCATGTCGATGATCGTCACGCCCATCTCACGCTCGTCGTCCACCAAAGTGGACAGGCCGGCGGCCATCGGCGCGGACACCATGCCCTCGATCTCCAGGTCGCAGCGGGCGATGCAGGCTTCCAAGGAGCGCAACGATGTCGAGACCGCGTTGACGATGTGCAGGCGGGCATTCAGCGATGAGCAGAACAATCCGCGCGGGTCGGCGACATGGTCGGTGCTGTCGACGGCGAAATTCAGCGGCAACGCATGCAGCGCCACCCGCCCTTCAATCATCGCCCGCGCTCGGCCCTCGGCCACGACACCGCGGATGTCTTCGTCCGAGACGGCACGGCCGTTCACCGGCCATTGCACGTTATACAGATGCGATTCCGGCTGGCCGCAGCTCAGGTTGACGGTCACCGCGCGCAGCCTGGTGTCGGCCATGTCCTCGGCCTGGCCGACGCAGGCGCGGATGGCTTTTTCGGCCTCTTCCAGGTCAACGATGTTGCCGCCGCGCACGCCACGGCCCTTGTGCCAGCCGAAGCCCAGCACCCGTAGCCGCCCGTCGCTTTCCACGCGCCCGATCAGGCAGGCGATCTTGGTGGTACCGATATCCAACACGCCGAACGGGCCGGCACGGTGGTGGCGTGCGCGATCCGGTTCCGCCGGTCCGGCATCCGAGGGAAGCATCGTACGACGTGGCATATCGTTCATCGCTCCCTCCCTCAGGTCGGCTTCTTGGCGATGATCGGCGTCACCGCCGGCGGCGCCGTCGGTCCACCGGATCCCGGCGGGATGTCCCCTCGGGCCTCTCCCTTGGGATCGCCTTTGGCATCCCCTTTGGGCCGCACCACCAGCCGGTCGCCGAGGCGCATGTCGATGGCCTGCAAGGGCCGATCCAGCAGCGACTGGGTCTGATGCAGTTGCAGCAGCCGATCCAGCGCGGCGATCTCGTGCCCCTCCGGCAGCATCACATCGGCGCCGTTCTTCATCCGCAGATTCCAGCGGCGGGCGCCGACCCGCACCGCGGCCTCGGTGCGGGCGGCCAGCAGCGGGCGTTCGGTCAGGGCATCCAGCAACACCGCGGCGGCGGGCGGCGCGCCGACCCCCACGACCAATGGCACGTGCTTGAACTGCGCCACGTCCTGGTTCGCCACGATCTGTCCGGCGCGATCGATCAGAACGAACTTGCCCTGGTTCTGCCAGATGGCGAACGGGCGGCGTTCCTTCAGAATCACGACGACGGTGCCGGGCAGGCGGCGCTCGACGGTGGCGTGCTCCACCCAGGTCAAGGTTTCGATCCGCTGGCGTGCCAGTTCGACGGAGAAGCCCAGGATCGGATCGCCCTTGCTGACCCCGATGGCCGACCGCAACAGCGGCTCCGGCGTGTTGGCGCGGCCTTCGATCAGCACATCCGTCACCCGCAGGCCGGTGATCGCGGTCATCCCGCCCAGGCGCTCCTGCAAGGTCATGATCGAACTGCCCGGGGCGGCCGTGCGCACGATCACAAACCCGCCGGCGATGACGATCAGCCCGCACGCGACCCAGGCGGCCGGCCGCAGATGCCGCCTCAGCCGCCGCAGGACCAGGGATCGCTTCGACGGTCGATCCTGCACCGAGTTCCTGGGGGCGCGCTTCATGGCAAGCCTCCTTGGCGGGTTCGCAGCGTTGCGGCGGCACGGGAGAACGCTCTCCCCCTCCCCTTGCGGGAGGGGGCGGGGGGAGGGGTGACCCCGCACGAACCTCGCCTGAATCCCCTCCCCCCGGCCTCGGTCCGCTTCGCGGCCCAAGCCCGCAAGGGGAGGGGGAGAGCCTTCTTCAATGCCGCGACGGACGGTCGGCTCACACGCGACATGCGGCGTTCTCCACCATCCAGGCGCAAAGCCGGGGAAAATCGATCCCCAAGTGCGCCGCCTGTTCCGGCAGCAGGGATGTCGGCGTCAGCCCGGGCTGGGTGTTGATCTCCAGCAGCACCAGCCGGCCGGGTTCGCCCGCGGTATCGTCGTAGCGGAAATCGCACCGGCTGGCGCCGCGACAGCCCAGCGCGCGATGTGCCGCCAACGCGATCTCCAGCGCCCGCGCATAGATGTCCGGATGCACCGGCGCGGGAATGATGTGGCGCGATCCACCCTGCGCATATTTCGACTCGTAATCGTAGAATGTCCCCGCATCGGCGATGATCTCCGTCACCGCCAGCGCCCGCTCTCCCATCACGCCCACGGTCAGTTCGCGGCCGGGGATGAATTCCTCCACCAGCGGGTCGCCGCCGAAACGCCACGCGCGCGCCACGGCGGCTCGGCGGTTGTCGCCGGCCCGGATGATCTCCACCCCGACCGAGGAGCCTTCGCACACCGGCTTCACCACATAGGGTAGCGGCAGCGGATCGGCGGCGGCCAGTTCGTCCACCCCGACCAGGCGGCCGAGCGCGACGGGAAGGCCGGCGGCGGCGAACATCGCCTTGGCGGCCACCTTGTCCATCGCCATCGCGGACGCGCGAACGCCGGAATGGGTGTAGGGAATGTTCAGCCAATCCAACACGCCCTGGATGGACCCGTCTTCCCCGAACCGGCCATGCAGCGCGTTGAACACCGCGTCGGGAGGAGGGGTCAGGGCCTTCAGGACGGCGCCCAGATCCTCGGTCACGTCGATGGGCGTGACCTCGAAACCGGCTTCACGCAGCCCGGCAAGCACCTGCGTGCCGGTGGCCAGGCTGACCTCGCGTTCGGCGGACATGCCGCCATACAGGACCGCGACCCGCTTCATGACCGTGCCTCCCGCGCGCAATGGG
>CAMBXJ010000256.1 GCA_945871455.1 Asaia bogorensis | reverse complement strand
TGATGCACCGGCTGGAACCGCTCGCGGTCTTCGTCTGTAAAATCCGTGAACCCAAGCGTCCCGCGGGAGTAAAGCTGGGTGTGCTCACAGATCAGATCGGCGCAGACGGCCCGGTCTTCTGGATCCAGATCGTCCCAGGCCTGGCGCATGTCGGCGAATTCGGTATTGCCGCCCGCATCCGGGATCGCGCGGGCCGACAGCAGCGAGTACTTGGCCGGCACTTCCTTGAACGAACTGTCGGAATGCCAGAGCTGGTTGCCCAGGTTGAACAGCCGCCGCCGGCTGTCGCGCGCCAGCAACTGGTTGTTCAGATCCAGGTTGGAGATGTCGTTGACAAGCTCCGACTCCAAACGCCGAGCATGGAGGAAGTTGATGTCTCCGGAGGCGGTTTCGAGATCGCCGAAATTGCGGCTGAACCGGAGCTGCGTCTCATCGGTGAATTGCTGGCCATGGAAGACCAGCACGCCGTACTGGTCCATGCCCTTTGCGATGGCGCCGGCCTGATCCGGTGTCAGCGGCTGCGTAATATCGATCCCGGAGACCTCCCCCGCGAAGAACGGGCGGGAGACGGGATCGAGGGCGCGGATGGACAGGGTCATGGGGACATCCTGGGGATCAGGTCGATGACAACCCCCTCCCGCATGCGGGAGGGGGCCTGACGGTCAATGCAACGTCAGTGTAGAGGCACGCCCATCGCCTGGCCGAAGCGACGCGCGGCTTCCTGCGTATCGCCATACTTGCGGTGCATGGCGGTGTGATAGGCGGCCGAAAGCAGGAAGCGATCGCGGTTCGGTTGCTGGTTGGTGCCGAAGTCCATCAGCATGCACTGGGCGATTTCCTGGTTGTGCGGATCGTTGCCCAACTTGGATGCCGCCAGAGCGATCCGGCGCACCAGCGGCGCGCGGTCGGCGATGTTGTCGCAATAGGCCTGAGTCCAGCTAAGGCTGGCATCGCCGTCCAGAGCGCAGATCGCGTCATCGACCCGATCCAGCAGCGCCCCCGCGGTCATCGCCGAAGCGCCCGACGGCACCTTGATCGAAACCTGGTTGACGTCGCCGAGACCGCGCATGCTCTCGGACACCCGGTTGGCGAAGGACACCGCGACATACAGCAACCGCAGCCGACGCGGATGGTCGAACGTGTCGTAGAACCACGCCAACGTGTTGTGGTACTCGTAGCAGTGGTGCGGCATATTGAAGTTGTTTGGATCGCGCGTCTCCAGCACGATCTGCGCCAACGCCAACTGCATGACGTCCAGCACCCGGCGTGGGTTCTTGCCGGCTTTCAGCAGGGTCGTCAGGTGCGCCAGCGCGGTCTCTTCGGTGTCGCGGATGATTGATCGGATGAAGTCCGACGCCTCGGCCGGGTTCAACGTGCCTTTGTTATCGCGCAGCATCGCGACCTCGGCCTCGCTGACGCCGCCATAGGGCACCGCGTGCAGGGCCTCGCCCTCGATGTTCATCTTCACGTAGTTGCAGGCGACCTCGTAGGTTGAATACCAGCGCGGGCCGACCGCCACGTCCAACGCGCCGGCGTAGATGACATTGCGCGCCTTTTGCCAGCCGATCGCATTGCCCAGTTCCACGACCGAGCGGGTGCGGTAGGCCTTGTGACCCGTGGTATAGGACCGCGCATGCAGGATGCGGTCCTGCACGTCGATCAGCCCGGCGAAGCACATTTCCGCAAGCACTTCCTTGCGTTCGGCGGTGTTGTCCATCAGGCCGAGGAACACCTTGTAGGCGTCCAATACCTGGCCGCGATGCACCAGGGTCATCCAGGTGTTCAACCGCTCGCCCAACGGGCCGGTCATGCGGATGGCTTCCTGCTCCGGCCAGTAGATGACCGGTGCCGGCGGCGCTTCGATCTTCGTGCTGTCGCCGCGATGGCGGGTGTAGTGGCCGGGGGCCTGATTGATCTTCTGGTTCCAGATATCCAGGCCGGTCGGGATGTACCAGAAGGTCTGCGCCGTCGGCAGCATCGCCAGATGGTCCGGCATCATCTTCGTCAGGTTGATCGCCGCCCGCGCGCTGAGCAGGCAGTGGTCGTTGTTGACGAAATTCGGATACCCGTCGTCGATCCGCTCATGGTACGGGACGTGCGTGTAGGGGGCGTGGATGCGCACGCCCTCGGCCACGATCTCGGTCAGCGGGCGGCCGGCGCGGATCAGGTCGTAGTAGACCTCGCTGGCGCCGATCTGGTCGCGCATGACGCAGCGATCTTCCAGCTTCTCATACAGGGACCGCACGTCGCGATCGTTGGAGATATCGGTCTGGGCATCCATAGCCTGGCATCCTCCGGGATGTTTGCTGATTGCCACGATCCTACGCTTGACACGCCGCTGGGGACAACCATGGATGCGATCCAACGCGAACATGGGGGAGGCACACGGGCGATGGCACGCGCGACGGACTGGATCATCTCGACCTATGCCGGAAGTGGCACCCAGGGCTATGCCGGGGACGGTGGGCCGGCCGGCCAGGCGTTGTTGAACAATCCGTTCGACCTTGCGTTCGATGTCGATGGAAACTTGGTTTTTTCCGACACGTTCAACCATGTCATACGCCGTGTGGATGCGGTCAGCGGTATCGTCAGCACCATTGCCGGGACGGGCGAGCGGGGGTTTTCCGGCGACGGCGGACTGGCCGTTCACGCCGAGTTGAACGAACCCTACGGCGTCGTCGCCGACCGCGCCGGGAATATTTTTTTCGCCGACCGGTTGAACCGCCGGGTCCGCAAAATCGATGGTAGCGGCACCATCAGCACGCTGGCCGGTGACGGTTCCGGCAAATACAGCGGCGACGGCGGCGCGGCCGCGATCGCCGGTCTGGCCGAACCCAACGGGTTGGCACTGAACGCGGCCCAGACCCATCTCTACATCGCCGATGTCGCGGATCATCGTGTGCGGGTCGTCGAACTCGCGTCCGGCACCATCGCCACCTTCGCTGGTACGGGGGACGGCAAGCACGACGGCGATGGCGGCCAGGCCCATGCCGCCGGCATCTTCGGCGCCCGCGCGGTGGCCTTTGCCCCGGATGGCGCACTTTATGTGATGGAGCGGCAGGGCAGCAGCATCCGCCGCATCCGCGACGGCATCATCGAAACCATCGCCGGCTCCGGCGCGCGGGCCTATGCCGGCGACGGCGGTCCGGCGCGGGACGCGGTGTTCGCCGCACCCAAGGAAATGGCGGTGGACCCCGCCGGCAACATCTACGTGGTCGACACCGAGAACCACGCCATCCGCCTGATCGACCACGCCACCGGGATCGTCGATACGATCGCCGGCAACGGCTCCGCCGGCCCGGGCGGCGATGGTGGCCCCGCTACCGGGGCCGGTCTCGCCCGCCCGCATGGGATCGTGATCGGCCCCGACGGCGCGGCCTATATCGGTGACAGCGAGAACCATCGGGTGCGCAAGATCGTGCGGGCGGGGTGATGGGCGGATTTGCCTTCGCGGGCCGTCTTGCTCTAACGAACCTCTAACCAATCCCGGGGGAGGATAAACATATGCGATCGCCCAATATCGCGCTGCCCCAAAGCGCGCAGCCTGGTGATGCATCCACCTCGCATGCGCCAACCATGGACATGCCGGGACGGGCATGGCCTCATGCTTCGCGGCAGGCAGGGTAAAAGACATGCGCATTCCTGGCGTTCAGACCTGGATCATGATGCTGCTGCTGCTCGTCTGCGGCGCCCTGGTCATCTACCCGCTCGCCTTCCTGATCGTCGAATCGGTCAATGTCGGCGACCCGCAGATCTTCCCGCCCGAGGAATACGGCCTCGGCAACTATGCCAATCTCTACGAAGATTCCCGGGTCATCACCAACACGCTGCTGGTGGCCTGCATCTCCACCGTCTTCGCGGTGATCTTCGGCTTCATCATGGCCTGGATCCTGACCCGCACCGCCATTCCGGGGCGGGAGCGGCTGGAACGGCTGATGGAGCTGCCCTACTACATGACCCCGTTGATCGGCGCCCTCGCCTGGGGCGTCCTGCTCGGCCCCAAGACCGGCCTGATCAACCAGCTCTGGCGGTCCACCGGCATGGACAGCGACGCGTTCAACATCTACACGCCCTGGGGCATCGCCTGGGTGATGGCGCTGTTTGAAGGCACCGTCGCCTTCGTGATGATCTCCGCCTCCATGAAATCCATGGACCCGTCGCTGGAGGAAAGCTCCCGCGTGCTGGGCGCCAGCAAGCTGCGCACCATGATGAAAATCACCATCCCGCTGGTGACGCCCGGGATCCTCAGCGCCACGATCTTCGTCTTCGCGGAAATGCTGGGATCCTTCGCCGCCGCCTTCGTGCTGGGCATCCCCGGACGCTTCTATGTCGTAACGACATCGATCTGGCAGGCCGCCCTGTCCTATCCGCCGGATTACGGACGCGCCGCCGCGCTTGGCCTGTCGCTGTTCGGCGCCATGGTGATAACCCTGGGAATCGCGCGCCTGATCATGCGCCACGGCACCTACACCACCATCACGGGCAAGGCTTTCCGCCCGCGGCCGATGGAAATCGGCGCCTTGAAATATCCGCTGATGGCGCTTGCCTGGGGCTATATTTTCGTCGCCGTGGCGCTGCCTCTGGCCGCGCTGACCCTGACATCCTTCCAGCAGTTCGCCACCGTCATCATTCCGCAGATGAAGTTTACCCTCGGCAACTTCGAAACCGCCGTGCAGATGGGTTCGTTGGGCCCCGCCTTCATCAACAGCATGATCCTGGGCGTGTCGGTCGCGACCATCGGCGTGCCCATCATCGGCATCATGGCGTGGATCATCTATCGGTCCACCATGCCCGGGCGCATCGTCATGGAATACATCGCCATGGTGCCCGCCGCGGTACCCCGCCTGGTCTTCGGCCTCGGCCTGCTCTGGGCCTGGATCAACATTCCCATCCCCCTCTATGGCACGCTGTGGCTGCTGGGCATTGCCTATTTCACCGTGTTCCTGCCCCTGGGGCTGCGCACCATCGCCGGCGTCGTCTTGCAGGTGGACAAGAGCCTGGAAGAATGCGCCCGGGTCTGCGGCGCGTCCTGGACGTATCAGATGCGCTCGGTCACCCTGCCGCTGCTGCGCCCCGGACTGATCGCCGCCTGGCTGCTGCTGTTCATCGCCAGCGTGCGGGAACTCGGCGCGTCGATCTTCCTGATGGGGCCGCATTCCAAAGTCATCGGGCCGTCCATCGTCAACTCCTGGCTGACCGCCAGTTCCGAATTGTCGGCGGCAATGGCCCTGATCCAGACAGTCATGGTATTCATCGCGGTCGCGATCATGTTTCGGATCGCGCGTCGCATGGGCGGAGCAACTGAATGAACCGGGATCCCAACAACGCACCCCGCATCGAGGTGCGCGACCTGGTGGTGAAATACGGCGACGCAACGGCGGTCGACAGTGTTGCGTTCGCCATCGCCCCCGGCGAGTTGGTCACGCTGCTGGGCCCGTCCGGCTGCGGCAAGACCACCACCCTGCGCGCCATCGCCGGCCTGGAAACCCCCAGCAGCGGCGTCATCCAACTGAACAGCCAGACGGTCTATTCGGGCACCGAGCGCAAGAACATCCCGGCGGAAAAGCGCGGCGTGTCGATGGTTTTCCAGTCCTATGCCATCTGGCCGCACATGACAGTGTTCGAAAACGTCGCCTACGGCCTGAAAGTCCGCAAAATGCCGAAGCAGGAGGTCGCGGCCAACGTCGCCCGCGTCCTGGATATGGTGCAGATGCAGGCCTACGCCGATCGCCCGTCATCCAAACTCTCCGGCGGCCAGCAGCAGCGCGTCGCGGTCGCCCGCGCCATCGCATTCTCCCCCAATGTCGTGCTGTTCGATGAGCCGCTGTCCAACCTCGATGCCAAACTGCGCGCCGAAATGCGCGTGGAACTGCGCGAATTGCAGCGCCGTCTGGACATCACGTCGCTGTATGTGACGCATGACCAGGAGGAGGCGCTGGCCATCTCCGACCGCGTCATCGTTATGAACGCCGGCAAGATCGAACAGATCGGCTCCCCCGAGGATATCTACGACCGTCCCGCCAGTCATTTCGTTGCCGATTTCGTGGGGTCCGCCAACATGATCCCGGGCAAGGTCACCGGCGAAGGCCCCAACGGCACCCTGGCGTTTGAGACCCAGGGCGGCGCCCATCTGCGCATCGGCCGCCCGGCGGACGCCCGCGTCCAAGGCACCGTCATCGCGCTGCGATCCGCCTATATCCATTTCGGTCAGACATCGGGGGGACAGAACGGCGTGGGCGGAACAATCCACCGGCGGATGTTCCATGGGGATTTCATCCAATACGTGGTGGACTGGCCGGCCGGGCAACTGATCGTGCGCCGCCCGCCCACGGAACTGTTCGACGAGGGCAGCACCGTGATGCTGTCGTTCGACCCGACGCACTGCGTGCTGCTGTAGGTTGGGGGGAGGGAGAAGGGCGGGGCTTCCGCCCCGAACCCCGACCAGGGGGCTTTGCCCCCTGGACCCCCACCAAGGGCGACGGCCCTTGGAACCCGGACCATTGGTGCGCTTGAGGAGACGGCCCTACACGGACCTGTCACCGTCCGTGTAGGGCCGTATCCTCA
>CAMBXJ010000255.1 GCA_945871455.1 Asaia bogorensis | reverse complement strand
GATACGGGAGGTTTTATTGAAGGAGGGGTAGGTAGCTTGTCTGAAACCGTAGGGGTTGACAGCGAGGCCGATCTCAAGCTCGCGGGGCTGTCACTCTGGGTACTGAAACGACAGTTTCCCGGTGCCGATGATTATTGGGATGGCAACTGCTTGAATATCCGAGCGTGCGTTGAGGCTCCTGGCGCACATGTCGAGATCGGCGGACCGTGGCTGCGCGCGGATGAACTTTACGAGGTTCGCGGAAAAGCTAGCTGCCCTCGACAGGGATGTGGCCGGGACCGCCGAGCTGGCGTGCCTGGAACCTGCGCTGCACGCGAAAATCGTTTGCGGCACTCTTGGGCACATGGAGATTACAGTTGAGATCACCCCGGACCATATGACGCAATCGCATCAGTTTGTATTTTTAATGGACCAGACTTATATTCCGCGCGTGCTGGCCGACTGTAAGCGCATAATTGAACGCTATCCCGTGATAGGTCGACCGTAGGCGGGGTGCAATATTTGAACTTCGGCCCCGTTCAGTCGTTCCTCTGCTACGATGACTTCGGAAATGCCGATGACGGTCCATCCGAGCAGGTGATCATTCGGACCGGGTATCGGCTGGTGTTCCGGTCCTCCGACATGAAGGTGGCGTCCTCCTCGATCGCCTGTGCCATGAGCAGGTGATCGAACGGGTCGCGGTGATGCATCGGCAGCCCTGCAAGTGTCCGCAGATGAGCCGAGCTAATGTCCAGCAGGGCGAATCCCTCCCGTGGGACGCTATCCGTCAGTTCTTTGACGTCGACCTGCAATTTTCCGATCCGTATCTTGACAACAATTTCCCACAGCGACACGACGCTGACGAGAACGACATTACCGGGGTCTTCTATCAGTTGCCGAGCCCGCGGTCCGAGTTGGTGATCGTCTGCGAGCCACCATAGCAAGGCATGGGTGTCGAGGAGGAGCTTCATTCCTCCTCGCCCTCCATGGCCGCCAGAACATTGGGCGGGAGTGTGTCGAAATCGGACGCCATCCGAATTTTGCCGCGCAGGGCACCCGGCCGTCGCGGAGGCCGGTCCGCTTTCGGCGGCGGACGCAGTTCGGCCAGCACTTGATTATGCGACATGATCAGGAACGAACTGCCTTGCGACGCCTGGCGCAGGAAACCGCTCAGATTCCCGCGGAACTCACGCACGCCGACCCGTTCCGGCTGCGGCACATGATTGTCTGGCTCCGGTTGCGCCATGGCACCCTCGTTGTGGACGCAATTTGTGTACCTAGCCCTGCACTCGCTGTCAACGCTGGCAGCGATAGGGGTGCGATTCAACATTGTGGGGAGCAATATCAACGACTCTAACCATAGGCCGATAGACTCGCCTCACTGTCATTGCCGGACTTAATCCGGCAACCCACCCCCTGCCGCGGTACTTAGGTGGACTGGCAACCTTGCCGGCACCCATTGGGATGGTTTCCGACCGGGCGTGATGTTTCTGACAAAGGCCGGGTCTACGACGGTGGCGTTGGTTGGGTTCGTCGTGGTGCGCCGTCGTATGCCGAGGCTGGGGGCATCGCCTTAGGACCTAGGCAGGGGGCTTGGCTGATTGCCCGACGCCACACATGTCCGGCGTAGGTTACGGGGGCCTTCCTCGGATTGGCCGGATGCGGATCCCGGCGGACATTCGACCATGCGGTGGCTCCGGTCTGATCCACACGGAACGCCGGGGGGCGCTGCTGCATCGCGGTGTTGTCACGCCCCACCGGGCCGGATCGGCACGCACCGACCCGGCCCTGTTGGCCGGAACTACTTATCCAGCCACGCCACGTCGAAACGATTCACGTCGTACAGACCGAAATAGTCATGTGGCCGGATGCCTTTTACATAATTGTACCACAGGTCGATGATCTTTTCCCACGAGATTGGCAGCAGCGGGGGATCCATTTCCATGATGTCTTCTGCCTTGCGGACCAGCACCTTGCGCTTGACCGGGTCGATTTCCCGGTCAATCTGGACCAGCACTGCCTGGAACTCCTTGTTGTCCCAGAAGCTGTAGTTCTGCGGCCCGAACTGATCGCCTTTCTTGCCATACCAGGCGTTGAAATAGTCCGATGGATCGAGCAGCGAGGAAACGATGGCACCGATCGCCAGATCGTAATTGCCGCTGGCCGCGTCCTCAAACCAGATGGAATCCACCACCGTGCGCAGCTTGCATTCCACGTTCAGGGTCTGCTGCAAAACCGCCTGAACTCCTTGCGACCAAAGGCGCCAGGAGGCAATGTCGCGCACCATGTAATCCAGAGTCTTGAAACCGTTGGCATAACCGGCGGCGGCCATCAGTGCCTTGGCCTCCTTAATCGCCGCGGCGGGATCGGCCTGGTAGCCGAGCCGCTTGGACATCTCCTCCTTCGGTGTGGCCCACTCGCTGAACGGATAGATGAACCCGCCCTGGATCATCGGCGCGAGGTCCTTCACCATGTCCACCATCACCGCCTTGTCCAGCACGAGGTGGAAGGCTCGGCGCACCCGCGCATCATCGAGCGGCTTCTTTCGGTTATTCATCCAGGTCGCTTGCACCACAGCCTGATAATAATCGACCCCGGTCGTATTCGGGCGCGACTTGGCGATGCGGTAGGTCCCGGGGTCGGTGACGCGAGTATAATCCACGCGGTTGGAAATGAAGGCGGAACCCAATTCCGGCGAGAACGGCATAAGGTGGTAGATTTCCAGCCCATCCAGATAGGGCAGACCCTTGTTCCAGTATTTTTCGTTGCGTTCAAAAGTCCACCGTTCATTTTCCACCCGATTCTTGGAAATGTACGGCCCGGTGCCAGGAAATACCATCACTTTCCGCAGATTGTACTGGTTGTCTTCCAGCGTCTTCTTGCGCAGGATCACATTCCAGCCGGACGCGATGGACGACATGATGAAATTGACCGGCCGGGCCTCCGCCATTTTGAACACCACCGTGGACTTGTCGGGCGCCGAGACCGACTCCACCGCGCTGAACAACACGGAGCGTGGAATGGAAACGCCGGTGGGCGGCTTGATGATCCGGTCGAAAGTGGCCTTCACGTCCTCTGCCGTCAGTTCCGCCCCGTCATGGAACTGCACGCCCTGACGCAGCTTGAACGTGTAGGTCATGGTGTCTTTGGCAATCTCCCAGCTATGCGCCAGGTCCGGGATAATGGTCTTGCCGGAATCGCGCGGGTCGCGCCGGATCAGATTGTCGAACTGGCAGCCCTGGGTGCCGATATTGGCGAAGGTACCGGACTGGTGCACATCGAAATGCGGCAGACGGGAAAAATACCCGGCCCGCAGCACACCGCCCCGCTTTGGGTTCGGTTCCGGCGCCGCGAGCTGAAACTTCGTCCCGTCGAACTCCGTGGCCACATTCTGCGCCAGGCTCTGGTCCGGCAGGGAGAACATGGCGGCCGCGGCGGCGCCGGTCTGCAGGAAATGGCGCCGCGACCAAGAGGCGGTCTCGGATGCGTCAGGCGCGGACACCACGGACGGGGTTCCAGGCGGGTTTTTCGGATCGCTCATGCTACGTTAGCCTCCCATTTTTTTGATTGACGGTGGCGTGTTTTTTCCATCCGTCAGAACCGTATCGACACTACGATACCACGTGAATTTTTCGGGAGTCACTTGAAAACAAGCATGGACGGGCGGAACCACCGCCAGCGTTGGCTCAGTAGCATCCTGGCGACGTTTTCGGAACTCGTCGTCAGATGTGGATCAGCCTACCATGGAAATAGAAATCGGATGCCGCGAAAACGTCTGAAAACCGCCATTTTCCGCCATGGGCCGCGGTTCGCCCCACTCAACCGCCGCTCGCATGGTATTGATGTGCATGGGTATCCTCCGACATCGCGACCAACGCCCGGCCAGTTTGGCACAAGCGGCGCGGTCCCGTTATACCAGGACGCAACAAGCGGGAGGCGAGCATGCAGGCGGATTACGTGATCGTGGGGGCCGGATCGGCCGGGTGCGTGCTCGCCAATCGGCTGACCGAGGATGCGAACACCAAGGTCATCCTGATCGAGGCCGGGGGAAAGGACTGGAACCCGCTGATCCACATCCCCGCCGGCTACATGAAGCTGCTGGAACACAAGACCCTGACCTGGGGCTACAAAGCCGACAAGGATTCCGGCCTGAACGGGCGGGAAATCAACTATCCGCGCGGTCGGGTGCTGGGCGGATCCAGCTCCATCAACGGCATGATCTACATCCGCTCCCAACCCGAAGACTACGACCACTGGTCTCAGCTCGGCAATCGCGGCTGGTCGTCCACCGACGTGTTTCCCTATTTCCGCAAGGCGGAGCACTGGGAGGGCAAGGAAGATCACGTCCACAGCAAGGAAGGCCCGCTGTTCACATCGCGGACTCGCGATCAGCCGGAACTGTGCAAGGCGGCGATCGAGGCGGGCCGGCAGATGGGCTGGGAGTATCGTGACGATGTGAACGACCTGCCGCACGGATTGGGCAACCATATCGGCTGGGTGCAGCAGACACGGGGCGGGCGGTTCCGCGCCAGCACCGCCCGGACCTATCTGCGTCCGGCGATGCAGAGGCCGAATTTGCAAGTGATTACAGGGGCCTTGGTACATCGCGTGGTGCTGGACGGCACCCGGGCGACGGGGGTGGAATTCTCCCGCGGCGGGGCCACCGAACGGGCCGATGCCAGCGGCGAGGTCATCCTGTCCGCCGGCGCCATCGGGTCCCCGCATATCCTGCAATTGTCGGGGATTGGCGATCCGGACCATCTGGCGCGCGCCGGGATCGCGGTCAGCCACGGGTTGCGCGGGGTGGGAAAGCATTTCCAGGACCATTTCCTGGTGCGCCTGTCGGCCGACGTGCAGGGGATCGCCACGATGAACGAGCGGTCCCGCGGCATCGGCCTGCTGGGAGAGATCGCGAAATACGTGATGACCGGGCGGGGCATGCTGACTTACGCGGCGTCGCTGGTGGCGGCGTCCGTGAAGGTGCTGCCGGAATCGGATACGCCCGATGTGCAGGCGTTGTTCGCCTCGGCCAGCTATGCGCCCGGTGCGACGCGGCAGTTGGATACCAAGCCGGGCATGACGACGGGGGTCTGGCAGATGCGTCCACTCAGCCGAGGCCATGTGGAGGCGCGGACCCCGAACCCGCGGGATCAACCGACGATCAACCCCAGGTATCTGGACGATGAGCGCGACCGGCGGGCGGTGATCGGCGGGATCCGGCTGGCGCGCCAATGGTTTGCCGCCCCGGCTTTGGCTCGGTATTTTAAGGCCGAGACGGTGCCCGGGGCCAACATCCAGTCCGATGATGAAATCCTGGACTATGCCCGTCAGACCGGGGGGACGGTGTTCCACGCCACCTGCTCCTGCCGGATGGGTCCGGATGCGATGTCGGTGGTGGACGATCGGCTGCGCGTGCACGGGATGCAGGGGTTGCGGGTGATCGATGCCTCGGTGATGCCGGCGGTCACTTCGACGAACACCAACGCCCCCACGATCATGATCGCCGAAAAGGGGGCGGTGATGCTGCGAGAGGACGCACGGGCGGCCGTTGGGTAATCCGTCGCGGTCCCTACCCGTCGAAAAGGACCGGGCTTCGGATGCCCAGGGTGCGATACAGGGGTGCGGGCGCGATGCAGGTGCACGGGCGCGGGCTTGGGGGTTTTCCACCACTGATGTAGCGTGCGAACCAATGGATCAGCAGCGCCGACCGCGCCAAAAGCAGGTGGGACCCAGGAATGGCACAAATCGACACGCACGCGATACAGCGTCTGACCGCAATGCCAGGCGAGCGAACGCATCACGGATTTGAATCCCTTCGACCGATGGGAACAATCGCGACCAGGACGTTCTCGCATTTCCAGTCTCGTCCCATCGTGCCCATGATCGGCGCCGAGATTTCCGGGATCGACCTGCGCCAGCCAGGCACGGAGGCGCAACGGGAACTCCGAGACGTGCTGATCGATCGTAAGGTCCTTGTGTTTCGCGATCAGGACCTCTCGCCCCATCACTACGCGGACTTCCTGAAGATCTTCGGCACGCCCGTGAAGGAAGACACGGTGGTGGATCCAAGCCACCCGCCGGAGGTCGGGGCCATCCATACCCGACCCAATAAACAGCAGCAGATCAATTTCTGGCACATGGACCATTCGTTCCGCGAACTGCCAACCCGCGTCCTTTCGCTATACGCGAAGATGCTGCCTCCGGTGGGTGGCGACACATTGTTCGCCAGCCTGGAGGCCGCCTACGACGCACTTTCCGATGCACTGAAGGAACGGATCGAGGGGCTGCACTGCCACCACCGCATGACGCCAACCCAGAATACCAAGCGCCGGCATACGCAAGAGGAAGCGGAGGCCCTGGCGAACGCGCCTCCGATCATTCATCCACTGGTGGCCCGCAATCCCGAGAATGGTCGGCGGTACTTGTTCGTCAACGTACCGATCTACTGCCGCGGCATTGTCGAACTGCCAACCGCGGAAGGCGATGAGCTGCTGCGCGAACTCTATCGTCACGTCCAGCGGCCGGAATTCCATTTCCGCCTCACCTGGCGACCGAACACCGTCGTTGTCTGGGAGAACAACCACACGCTTCA